>JABDKD010000065.1 GCA_013003215.1 Pyrinomonadaceae bacterium | reverse complement strand
CCTTCTATCCTTCCATCCTGCCCGCCTTCTATCCTTCCATCCTGCCCGCCTTCTATCCTGCCCGCCATCTATCCTACCGTGCTATTCTCCCGCTTTTCCTCTCCGACAATCTCGCCGTCCCTCATATTTATCACCCGGCCGCAATGCCTAGCCGCTTCGGGGTTGTGGGTGATCATGATGATAGTTTGGTTGAATCTCTGGTTCAGTTCCTGAAACATATCAAGAACGATCTCGGAATTCTCGGTATCCAGGTTTCCAGTAGGCTCGTCCGCTAGCAAAATGGCAGGGCTGTTTATTACGGCTCTTGCCAGCGCGACGCGCTGTTGTTCGCCGCCCGACAACTCAACCGGCTTGTTATCCATTTTATTCTCAAGTTTTAATAACCCAAGGATCTCACGCCGTTTATCTGCATTACCCTTGCCGTTACCCATGTGGATACGCTCAGCCAGCCTCAAATTTCCATCCGCGGTAAGAGTGGGGAAAAGATTAAAACGCTGAAACACAAACCCTATCTTTCGTCTTCGTATATCGGTCCTGCGCGCATCTGATATCTTCGAGATATCTTCACCGTCGATGATTATTCTTCCTTTGGTAGGTGACAAAAGACCCCCTAAAAGATGCAGAAGAGTCGATTTTCCACATCCCGACTGGCCCATGATAGCTACGAACTCACCTTTTTTCACAGACAAAGAAACCCCACGCAAAGCGTGGGTTTCTACTTTCCCGACCTTGTAGATCTTCTCCAGGTCAATAGTTTCAAGAATATGTGACATCAATTTTGGGTCGAAGTATCGATAATCGGATTCGCATTATCGATAGCTCCATTTCTGACCTCGGTTAGTTTCTTATCCAGATCCAGGACCTCAAGTCCCCATTCATTCTCCAGCAAAAATGCTTTTGGCGGAAATCTCTTTCCGATCTTGACCTTGGACGGAGCTTGATACTTAAGCGTCATCTTATACTTCTCTTTCGGCCGCGTCACCTGAACTTCCAATGGCAAATAGACGGAACCCTCTTCGGTCGTTGCTCCGCGTTTCCCGTAGACGATATCCGATTCGATTTCCCCGTCCCCGCCAAATATCTGTTGACGCGAAAGCAATGCGCCTCCTACACGGTCAAACCAGAATCGCCTTCTGATAACCATCCCGCCATTCGGATCCTTTTCAAACTCATCCAGCAGATAAAAACTGCGAAGCACCCAGCCAAGCGGATTCTTTTTCTTGTACTTCTTAAAATCGACCTCCTCCTGGACGAACGTACTGACAAGGTAGGTGTACTTTTGAGTATCTACAGGCCTGACAAGCAACGCATCAGTAAAATGCTGAGGACGGAGGTTCGCAAACGCATTCACTGTTTTCTGGAGTTTCTTCGGATCTTTCGAAACGATCTGTTTGACCCGTTTCTGGAGTATCGAATAGTCAGCTCCATTCGACCCCAGAATAAACTTCTTATTCTTTCCGCTCCCGCCGTCCTGATGGATCGCAACCCTAAAGTTCATTCCGTCTGAGGTCATTGTCGCGACATCGGTACCGATTATCGGAACCTCAACTTTGAGACGGATACTGGCAGGCCGCTGAACCACGATATCGCCGTCGGCAGACCGATATAAATCCGAAGATCCGAATTCAGCATAGGAATTGTCCTCAAAAATAAGGTCCATCTTCGCACGCATCGAATCGACCTGCGCCAAATAGTTTACCTGCTTGTAGAGGTCCGCCCTTGTTGCGTCACTAGCCTGCAGCAAGGTCGCCGTCTTTTGTTCAGATTTCGGCTTTATACAACCGCTCAAAAAAAGAGCCGCCGAAATCAGCGCCAGAACAGGGAATCTCAATAATGACTTGGGGTTACACATCAGCCCTCTAGGATGTCCGCTCGACCACACCTGTTGTCTCAAATGTGGTGTTCAATCGAAACTTTCAAAGGTCGCGATCAAAGGCGACATAATAACACGTAATTCGCCGTCAAACCGAACCCAAAACAGCGCTTTCAAGTTGAAGAGAGCAGCGCATACAAAGAAAGACGCGGCACACGACAAAAATTTGCCGTCAGACGCCGCGTCAGTTGAAAATGTCTTCTACTTGCCGATTACTGAACGTGTCATGTAATCCTGCATCGTAAACGCAAAAATGATCACTAGAAAACAAAAGCCCGAGGCCACGGCCAACCAAACCAGTTTTGTTCCCCACCTCACGTGCATGAAGTAAAGGACAACCGCCATCATTTTCGCAAACGCTATCACAAGCGCGACCAGCGTATTTGCTCCCGGGAAGATTCCCTCAAGATCCTGCAGCGCTACAAGATAGGTAAGAATCGTACCTACCACAAGGATCCCAAAGACCACACCATAGCCAAGAAGGCCCATGTGCTCACCATGTTCTGAATGATTATCAGCCATAATTAGTGCCCTCCCCCTCCGGCGATAAAGTGCCGTCCAAGAAGATAAAGAAGCGGAAACAGGAAGATCCAGACGATATCCACAAAGTGCCAGTAGAGGCCCGCAACCTCGACCGGAGCATAGTATTCGGCTGAATACGTACTTCTCCACGCCATGATCAGCAACCATGTCATGATGATAAGTCCGACAACCATGTGAAGAGCGTGGAGACCGGTCATGGCAAAGTACAGCCAGTAAAATATCTGTACCTTGTCTCTAAATTTTGAAGGATCGATCTTTCCGTTGGAATAGTAACCGATCTTCTCGGCTTCCGTGAGCATCCCTTCTTTCTCGCCCAATTCGACTAGTTCTTCACCGTAATTCCACTGGAACTCGCCTTTCGGATTGATGTAAGCCTTCTTTTTGTCGCCGGTTTCTTCAGCCGCCGCAGATACTTTTGTTTCGAAAGGCAGCAGCGATGCCGTTTCCTTTTTCTCGGCGTCGGTTTCCTTCACGACTTTGTTGAGACCTTTCACCGGGATCAATCCCGTATCATATTTCGCCTTGTATTCGACCGCCTTGACGCCCAAAAACGCCGTACCGAAAAGCATGGTCAGGATAATCATCGCGACCTGCATATTCCGGTTTCCACGTTGTGCGTAAAGGACCGCGAGGGCCATCGTCAAACTACTGACGATGAGTACGAGCGTGTTTACGAAGCCCCAGAATGCGTCAAGGTGGTTACTTCCCGCCGCAAACGCCATGGGGTACTGATAGCGAAACACAAGATAGGCGGTAAATATTCCGCCAAAAAACATGATCTCCTGAGCGAGGAATACCCACATTCCGATAATCGCGGAATCCTGCTGCTGCTCCATGTCTTCAAACTGATGTTGAAGGCCGGGCGGATGATGATGATGATCAATATTTGCTTCTGACATTCGTTACAATCCCAATTTATCTAATAATTTGCGATTACCGGTGCTCGATTAGCTACTCGGTTGTACTTCAGTTTCCGGCGTCCTTTCTATCTCAATACCATTGTCTTCGCTAAAGTCGTATGCTTCCCACGTTACAATCGGAGTCTCCTTAAAGTTCTCAGTCGGCGGAGGAGATGAAGTTCTCCACTCAAGGCCCGGTAACTTCCAAGGATTATCATCTGCCTTCTTCCCAAAGAAGAACGAATACGTAAGGTAAATAACCGGCAATCCGTAGCCGACACCCAAAACAGACGCTCCGAGCGTAGAGAAGATATTAAGTACCTGAAATTCTTCCGGGTATGAAGCATATCTTCTCGGCATTCCCAAGTACCCGAGAATAAACTGCGGAAAGAACGTCAAATTGAATCCGATGAACACGAGCATTGCCGAAATCTTGCCCCAGAATTCCGAGTAATGGCGCCCGGTCATCTTGCTCCACCAGTAATGAATTCCTCCAAGGTAGCCCATTACCGTTCCGCCAACCATCACAAAGTGGAAGTGAGAAACGATAAAATAGGTATCGCTCAGGTGGATGTCCATACCGGCCGTACCAAGGAAAAGTCCCGTCAAACCACCGACCAGGAACAGCCCCAGGAATCCGTACGCATAGATCATCGGCGTGTCGAACGACAGCGAACCTTGATACAAGGTTGCAGTCCAGTTAAACACCTTGACCGCGGACGGAACCGCAACGATCATCGTAAGAATCGAAAAGACCATCCCCGCGTAAAACGACTGGCCACTGACAAAAAGATGGTGTCCCCAAACAAGAAATCCGATTACCGCGATCGCGATACTTGAAAACGCTACAAACTCATATCCGAAAACGCGTTTTCGCGAGAAATTCGCTACAAGCTCACTCATCACACCCATCGCCGGGAGGATCATTACATAAACAGCCGGGTGAGAATAGAACCAGAACAGGTGTTGGAACAATATCGGATCGCCGCCGATTGAGGGATCGAAAATCCCAACTCTCGCTATACGTTCCAGTGCCAGCAACACAATAGTAATCGCGACAACAGGGGTTCCAAGGATCATGATCAGGCTAGTTGCGTAATGCGACCAGATCATCAAGGGCAGGCGGAACCACGTCATGCCGGGGGCCCGCATCGTGTGGATGGTCACTATAAAATTCAAGCCCGTCAAAATTGACGAGAATCCGACCACGAACGCCCCGAGCCCCGTCATCACGACATAGGAATTTGAAAAAGTCGTACTGTACGGCGCGTAAAATGTCCAACCCGTGTCGACCCCGCCCTGCATGAGCGCCCAAACAGCAAGCCCCGCACCTCCCATGTAGAGGTACCAGCTAAGCAAATTAATTCTAGGGAATGCCAGGTCTTTCGCTCCTATCAACAAGGGAACGAAGAAGTTACCCAATGTCGCGGGAATCGCGGGGATCAGGAACAAAAAGATCATGATCACCCCGTGAGCTGTAAAGATGCGGTTATAGGTCGCCGCTTCAAACAGATCACTTTGAGGAGTTAGCAGCTCTACCCGAAGAAGTCCGGCATAGATCCCACCTACGAGAAAGAAGAACGAAACACTGAGCACGTACAACAGTGCGATACGTTTGTGGTCCCTTGTAAGTAGCCACGAACGCACACTGTGCCCGTTGTTCAGGTAGTTTAGTTCCTGTTCCTGCTGTCCGCCATTATTAGTTTCCACGTTATCCATAACTACTTGTCACCCTGATCGTCACCAGCTTTATCTTCTGATTCCGTTTCCGTTCCTGTTCCGTTTCCCGAACCCGTCGACGGTGCACTTGCGGCATCCGGACTCAAGGACCTGATGTATGCAACTAAAGAAACAAGCTGTTCCTCAGTAACTTGCCCTTTGAAAGTAGGCATTATCGGCTGATACCCCTCGACAACCTGGCCACCGGGATTCAGAATCGAATTCCTAAGGTACTGCTCATCTCTCTGGGCTGTGTTACCCCCTACAAGCTTCACTTCCTTTCCAAAAATGCCTTCCAGTTTGGCACCACGCTGAGTATCACCGCCAGCATGGCAGGAAGCACATCCAAGCTTGTTGTTAAAGAGATCTTCCCCTGCCTGAACCGGGGTCTTGTCAGCATCGGTCCCGCTCAGCCAGCTATCAAAATCTTTTTGCTCCATGACGTATACCCAACCACCCATGCCAGAATGGTTGAGGCCGCAATACTCCGCACAGAAAAGCCTGTATTTGCCAGGTTTTGTGGCTTCAAACCAAAGATACGTGAATCGCCCGGGAACCACGTCTGCCTTTGTTCTGAAGGCCGGAATATAAACGTCGTGAATCACGTCTTCCGTGGTCATCGTAAGCTTGATCTTGCGCCCCACGGGCACATGGAGTTCATTTATCTCGCGCTGTCCGGTTCCATGCTGGAACTTCCACATCCATTGCTTTCCGACCACGAAGATCTCCGTTGCGTCCTGAGGCATGCTGTAAAGGTTGTGAAACACGATCGTACCCAGAACAAAAATCGACATTGCCAGCACAAATGGTATTGCCGTCCATGTAAATTCAAGGACCAGCGAGCCATGTATGTTCCGCGGAGAGGCGAACTTCTTTTGTTCTTTATACTTATATGCAAACGCAAGTACTACGAGGACAACACCGAGACCGAAGAATAGGCATATCGCAGTGATATAGAAGAACAGGTAATCCACCTGCCAGGCGAATGTCGACGCCTGCTCGGGAAACAACGGTATATTTTCTGATTGCATGAACATAAAAATAATCTCTAAAAGGAGTGGCTACTCTTGGACTTCAGCCGACTTCTTCTTATTTCTCCTCCAAAAAACAAGGACCATTCCGAACATTCCGACCAGGGTTGCAACACCTGCCAGTCGCATAACATTGATGATCATCAGGCCGTACTTTCCTGTCGACGGGTCATAATGAAAGCAATAGAGCAATAACTGATCGACTGGATTCCCAATCTTGTTCTGGGATGACTCCATGATCCCGAACTTCAAGTCTTTCGGCGCATAATCCACACCGTACAAATATCTTGAAAGCTTTCCTTCCGGCGTCGCGATCATTACACCGCCGGCATGAGCGAATTGATTGGTAGCTTCGTCGTAGATGTAGTTAAAACCTACAGCTTTGGTTACCTTGTCAATCTCTTCCTGGGTACCGGTGAGAAAATGCCAGCCATTCTCAGTTCCGGGCCTGCCGTAGCGCTCGATGTACCCCTGCTTCTTGTTCTTTGCAAGATCGGCCTTATCGTTTTCCCGGGCATCAAAGCTGATTGCGACTACGTCATAATCCTTGCCAAGATCAAATGAGACAGCTTTTAGCGAGCCGGTTAATCCATTCAAAACCTCGTTACAAAGCATCGGGCATTCGTAATATACGAGCGCGATGATCACGGGTCTCTCTTTTCCAAAAAAACTTCCCAGATTTACCAATTCTCCATCGGCATTCTTGAACTTCGCCTCAAATGGCAACTGCTCATTGAGCCGTTGTTCGATGCCCACCTTCTTCAAGGGCTCGGGCAGTCCGCTACCTGTGGTCGTACTGGGGTCGTAGTTTTTTGGAGAGTAAAGCGGCGAATTGTAGTGTTCTATACGCTGAGCAGATACACTCACTGATCCGATCAGCGCAAACAACACCGCGACCACCATCATAGCGACAAATTTCGTCGTGATATCTCTCATCAATCTCCTAACTTCTAATTTGCGGTCGCTGCAGCGGCTTTCTCCGCTTCCGGTTTCGGTGCTTCAGCTTCCGTTTCCGACTTCTGCGGAGCCGCGTTAAGCTCTCCGCTCTCGAGTACTTTCTTTTTGGCTTCTTCGATCGGTAGTGAAATAATCGCCCCGGTCTTGGGGTCCTTCTCACCTTCCTTCCAAGCCTTTTCCCATTTCTTGATCAACACTTTGTATTCAGCCTGAGGCTCGCGCAATTCGAGGTTCACACGGCCTTCGGGCCCTTCAACGCCAAATCCGGGCGCCGATTGCAGCCGCGGTTCAGGCGGAAGCCGTTCTTCTGTTTCAAGCATCATCGGACTTAGCTGCTCTGTCGCCACCGCCCGCTCATCCAGATACTGTTGAAGCACCCACATCAGTGCGAAACTGACCACACAGACAACCGCCAGCCCGACCACCGTAATGATCACGCCCCTGACATTTACAACGTTCTCCTGATAGGGCTTGTCCGATTTTTCGATCTTATTGTTGTGTACATCCATCGTCTTTATCTGCTCCTAAGAATCTTGCCCCTAATGCCCTTTTCCGTGCTTGATCGCATTCTCAAAGAAAGGATCGTTGAGCGGAACGAGTGGCCTCTGTCTCAGGTGCCATATGAATATGAACAGCCATATACCGCCGACAGCGATCGGTCCTGCAAAATCCCATGGAGTAACCCGGAACGGCACCTCCAGAAGATGCTGCTTGAGTTCCCCTAGCTTGGGACTCGGGCCAATGATGTAGAACATGTCTATGAGCCGCATGATCAAAATGAATATCGCTAAACTGGCCAACCATTTGGCCTTCCGTTTGAAATCCTGCATCAGCAAAATCAGGAACGGGAACGCGAAGTGGAGCACTATAAGTGCGAGCCCCATCGCACCCCAGCCGCCCTTCGACCTGACTACATAGAACGGAGTTTCCTCAGTGAGATTTCCGGACCAGATAATCAAATACTGGGAAAAGTTGAAGTATGCCCAAACCATTACCAGTGCGAGCATCAATTTACCAATGTCGTGAAAATGCCTTTTGCCAAGAACACGGTCGAGCGGCGGCTTATCAGAGAAGTACGCCAGTATCGCAACTGAAAAACAGAAGCAGGAAAGAGCCCAGCCTGCCGTAAACAGGAAACCCCACATAGTGGAGAACCAGTGCGGCTCGAGGGTCATCATCCAGTCGACCGAAGCGAACGTGACAAGCAAGACAAAAATCACTATCGATGGTCCCGAGAACCTGGTCGCCTTACTCAGCCACTTCGCAGACTCTTCATAGTCTTTGGAAGCATCTTGCTTTGCTCCCCAGCTGCTTAGCAGGTAAGCCATGATCGAGAAAAGAACGAAATAGACAAAAGCTCTAAAGGCCCACCAGGGCGGATCCATATACCAGCCGCGCCAGGCAATGATCTTGTCCGTGGCCGGGGCATTGGCAAACTCATATAGCTTGTAGACCCCCAGACCGATCGGTATAAACAGAAGTCCTACGTAAGGAATCGTCTTTGCACATGCTTCCGCGACACGCCGAATCACAACACCCCACGCACCTCCGGTAACATACTGGAGCATCAGGATTCCAAGACCGCCAATAGCTATGCCGGCCCAGAAAATAAAGCCCAGGAGCCATCCCCTCAGTGCTTCTTCCTCGTTCCCCGTAAGGTAACCAACAAGCCATACAATCACGCCGATCCCACCCGCTCCAAGTGCGATGGACTGCCAACGGTTAAGTGATTTGGGCGCGTTATAAGTATCTGTATTCACTTAGTTTGCACCTCCATTATCCGCTGCCGGCTCTTGTGTTTCTGCTTCACCAGTCTGTTCGGTTTCATTTTTGTTATCTTCGGCGGCCTTATCAGTTGAGTCAGCTTCACCGCTCTTGATCTCCGGGTTTTGGCTTACCTGAAGCGCCCGAATGTATGCGACGATTGCCCATCGGTCTTCGACCGGGATCTGAGACGCATAACCGTTCATCTTGCCCCATCCATTCGTGATGACATCAAAGAAGTGCCCGACTGGAGCATTCCGCAGCCTGTCGTCGTGATATGTTGTGGGTTGCGGATACCCTCTACGCACAACCATCCCATCACCTTTTCCTACCGGTCCATGGCAAACCATGCAGAAGATCTTGTACCGCTGTTCACCCCTGTCCAAAGTCTCTTTGGTCACGTTAATCGGCATCTTTTCGATCGCATTTGGAAAACTGGACACGATCGTGTTGCCCAATTCATCCGTCGTAGTTTCCACCTGTGCGTTCGGATCCGCATTCTCTTTCTTACCGGTGTGAAGCGCCTTGTTTTCGTTCAATTGCCCTCGGGCTACTGTCCCTTCAGGAAAATCTCTCATGGCTTTTCCGTCACTAAAAAACTCGCTCTCTTTGTACGCCTTGTAGCGTGGCTGATCCTGCATGTCATAGCGGCAAGCGGTTCCAACAAGGAAGAACGAAACGCAAAACACGAGCACAGCAAACCGCAAAACGTTTTTCCCTTGAAAAGTCATCGATTTCTTTCCCGCGTTCGGTTTATTCGTCAACATCAAAAACCTCCTGCGGATTCAGGTCTTCCATAAAAGCCTTTGTCTCGTCATAGTCAAATTTCGGGTCGTCCTTCTTAATCAAAAGGAAGAACTTCTCACGGGACGCGAGATTGAACCTCGGAACGTTGAATACCGGGTGATAGGGCTTCGGCAATCCGTTCAGGAAAAGCATGCCGAACACTGCCGTAAACGAAGCCAACAGAATCGTCATCTCGTAAGCGGGAGGCACAAACGCCGGCAGGCTGAAGTGCGGTCGTCCGCCTACAATTATCGGGTACTCCACAACGTGGGTGTAATACTGCAGTCCCAGTCCGATCAGAAGGCCCGCAACCCCGCCAATGAAGACAAGATAAGGCAAAACCGTGCGCTTGATTCCCAATGCCTCATCCATCTCATGGATCGGAAATGGCGAAAACGCGTCTGTCTCTGTAAAACCGGCGTCCCGCACCTTCTCCGCAGCAACGACAACCTCGGTCGTCGTGTCGAATTCGGCCATTAATCCGTAAATTTGCTTTTCCATACATTTACAAGAGTTCGCGACCGGCTGCCGGCAAGACGGCAATGGCATGGGTGAGTTACCTGGGCCAGCCAAGCGGGCTGAACCGGTCCCGAACTAATTTTCAAACTAACTTCCTACCGAGCCAGTGCCATCGTGATCATGATCATGACCGTGACGATCGACCTTTGCATCCGGAAGCAGCGTTCTAACCTCAAATATAGAGATCACAGGCAACATCCGTACAAACAGGAAGATCAAGGCAAAGAAGAATCCAATCGTCCCCAGGTACATGGTCCAGTCGAATATCGTCGGTGCAAACATTCCCCAGGAAGACGGGAGAAAATCCCTGTGGAGACTGGTGACGATGATCACAAATCTCTCAAGCCACATACCTACGCTGACAATCACCGAAATGACAAACAGCCAGAATGAACTTTCCCTGAAACGCTTAAACCAAAGGAACTGAATCGAGACACCATTACAAAAGATCAAAAGCCAGTATGACCACCAGTAAGGTCCGGAGATCATACGATTGCGCATCATAAAGACTTCATACTCCGCAGCGCTGTACCATGCGAAGAACGCTTCAGCCGCATATCCGTAGACAACGATCAGACCGGTCGCGAGCATTATTTTACCCATATAACTAAGATGGGTATCGGTAATAAGGTCCTTCAGGTTGTACCAGGCCCGTAACGGAATACACAGGATAAGCACCATCGCAAAGCCCGCGAATATAGCGCCTGCAACGAAGTAAGGCGGGAAGATCGTCGCGTGCCAACCGGGTAGTTGCGCAACCGAAAAGTCGAAACTAACGATTGAGTGAACAGAAAGTACCAGCGGTGTTGAAAGACCTGCGAGCAACAGATACGCCAACTCATACCGGTGCCAATGCCGGGCTGACCCCCGCCAACCCCATGAAAGCAGACCGTATACGAACTTGAAATACTTGTTGTTTGCGCGGTCGCGCAGCGTCGCGATATCAGGAATCAGCCCAACATACCAGAACAGAAGTGAAACCAAAGCGTATGTAGTTACCGCGAATACGTCCCACATCAAAGGGCTTCTGAAGTTCTGCCACATCCCCATCGTGTTCGGATAAGGCAGCATCCAATACGCAAGCCACGGTCGACCTGTGTGCAGAATCGGAAACATACCGGCACAGGCCACAGCAAAAAGCGTCATCGCCTCCGCAAACCTGTTGATAGAGGTCCTCCACTTTTGATTCAACAAAAGCAGAATCGCCGAGATAAGAGTTCCCGCGTGTCCGATTCCAATCCACCAGACAAAGTTGATGATCGGGAATGCCCATCCTACCGGCTGGTTGTTGCCCCAAATGCCGACACCCTGTGCGAACAGAAGCGTGACAGTCATTAACAACAACTGCGCCAGCAAAAAGGCGATTCCGAATCCAATAAACCAACCGAAAGGAGTTCGCTTTTTGAGCGTAATGTCACTGATTTTGTCCGTGACGCTGGCGTAGTCATGGTGACCTTCAACCATCGGCGGATTAATTCGTTCCTGAACTCTCTTTAGTTCTTCCATTATTCTCTGGGTTCCAAGTGCCAAATTTAATGTTTCAAGTCGACTCAGCTGTCCGTATTCTCAAACTTCAAATTCCCTCGACTAACTGATCCGGAACTTGAAACCTGGAACTTGAAACTAATCTAGTGTCCTTCTTCCGACTTCTCAGGCGCCTTGTAATCCGGCATTTCCTTGTTCGGATTTCTAATTCCCGCTAAATAGCTGGTTCTCGGCTGCGTGTTCAATTCATGATTAAGGAGCGCATAGTTCCTGTGATCCTTCTTCAATTTCGCAACCTGGCTTTTCTCGTCTTTCTGGTTTCCAAAGACGATCGCGTTAGTCGGACACGCCGACTGGCATGCCGTTACGATCTCGCCATCCCTAACTTCGCGATCTTCTCTCTTAGCCTCTATGCGGGCAGCCGATATCCGCTGAGTGCAATATGTGCACTTCTCCATCACACCACGGCTTCTAACTGAGACTTCCGGATTCCGCATCATCTTGTACTGTGGAGTATCCCAGTCCTGATAGAGGAAGAAATTAAATCGGCGAACCTTGTAAGGGCAGTTGTTAGAACAATAACGAGTACCAATACAACGGTTGTAAACCATGTCGTTAAGGCCTTCGGCGCTGTGTACGGTCGCGTGGACCGGACAAACAACTTCGCACGGGGCCTGCTCGCACTGCATACAAAGAACAGGTTGGAAGTGCGGCCCTTCAGGATCGCTCATATCGCCTTTGTAGTAAGCATCGATGCGCATCCAGTGCATTTCGCGGCTTCTCTCGACCTGTTCCTTACCGACAACCGGAATATTGTTCTCGGACTGACAGGCAAGGACACAAGCATTACAGCCAACACATGAATTT
This sequence comes from Pyrinomonadaceae bacterium, assembly GCA_013003215.1. Classification (GTDB taxonomy): domain Bacteria; phylum Acidobacteriota; class Blastocatellia; order Pyrinomonadales; family Pyrinomonadaceae; genus Aridibacter. The sequence continues at coordinate 7,485 of JABDKD010000065.1, read as the reverse complement.
AGATCGATCGTCATTGCCCACTTGTCGTGCTTATCGTAAGTCTCGCCGTGGGCATTGCCGTACATAGACTTCTTGTACTGAACTTCGGCCGCCTCATGTTCTTTGCCTTTCGCCTCGATCTCATCAAGTTCCCAATTTCGAAGCAGATCGCGGCCTTCCATATTGAAGTGGATCTGTGTCGAAGCAACAGATGCGCGTTCACCTGTCTTTGCAACGTTGCCTTTTGAAAACCACATCGCGTCCGACTTTTGCGCGCTGTAGGCATCGTAACCAATTCCATTTCCTACTTTTCCGGCTCTCGTCCGTCCGTAACCCAGGTAAATCGTGACCACGTCGTCAGGCTGTCCGGGAGCAATCCAGGCAGGAACACGTTCAATCTTTCCATCGCCAACGGTCACCGAAATCATGTCAGATTCCATGTTCCCGCCCTTGGTGGTTATGAACGACCTTCCGAGCTCACCGCCCGCATAATCGTTGTAACGCTTGTCTTGGTTGATTCCGAGTTTCTTTGCCGTGTTCGGGCTAATCAACGCAACGTTTTCCCAGGTGATCTTGGTCAACGGTTTGGGAAGTTCCTGCAACCATCCGTTGTTTGCAAATCTTCCGTCATACACTGACGGATCGGGAAGGATCGCAACTTCCAGTGCGCCGTCACCTTCGATGGATGGCGAGTCAGAAATAAATGACGTAGTAACCGTCACTGATTTGGCTGGCGCCGCTGATCCGGCGAGGAAGCCATCGTGAACAACCTTCTTCCAGTTGTCCTCAAATTTGCCGGGTGCGGCCGCACCGTTCGTGGACGGAGTGACTGCAGCTACCGGCTCGCTATCCGTAATGAAGTTCTTGACTTCCCCATCACCGGAATTCGATTCCTCAGTATTGGCCGGAGCTTCGGTTTTTTCATCTGATGCGCTGGTGCTTGCCGGAGCGGCGACAGGCTTCATTCCCTGTGCTTTCCAGTACTCCTGGATAATGTCGTAGCCCTTTCTGTCGAAATTATCTTTGAAAGCGAGTTGGATGATCTCGTAGAATGACCGACCCCTGTAGAGAGGCTGGGCCAGTGGCTGCGAAATCGAAATAGTGCCGTCATATGTGCGGCCATCGCTCCATTCCTCGAGGAAGTTCGTCGCAGGCACATGCCAATGGCAATATGCTCCGGTTTCATCGAAATACTCGCCCACGTGGACTCTCAGCCCGACTTTATCCAGCCGCTCTTTAGTAAATCTCAGATCCGAAGGTGCAGCATAAGCCGGGTTCGCGCCCAGAATAACGAGGAGCTTAACGTCCCCCTTATCGATTTCGGAGACCAGTTCTTTAAATCTGTCAGCCTGGGATGTGTCGCTGTCAGGGCTCATTGGCTCAACAAACTCGACAGTTTCACCAACATTGCCAAGAGCGTCATTCATGGCAAAGGCTAGAGCGTGAACATAGGCCGGCTGCTGTTTACCCGCAACCACAAGCGACTTGCCTTTGTGGTCCGAGAGATCTTTAGCCATAGCCTTAATCCAGGCATCGTTGTTGCCGGCCGAACCGCTTGCACCTTCAACTCCAACGGCACCAGCGGCAGCCTTCGCATATTCAATCATCTCGCTCGGCTTAACCGCCAAACGATGATCCGCTTTTGCGCCGACGAGCGTCAGGGACGTCTCGATCGCGTAAAGCCGGTTCATTTCATGATCTTCCCCGTGAGCCTCGCGTCCTTTTGCGAAGTCCGTCGCATAGCGCGAGTTGAAGTCATTGAAAAATTCTGCGTCAAGAGAAAGTATCCTTTCCGCTTTATCAAACTTGTAGACCGGTTGAGCTGTAGAACCAAAAGCAAGCTTGGCCCCCTGAAGCACGTTGTCGTTGTTGACCGGTTCGTATTGGACCCACTTGGAATTCGGCAATTCCTCTTTGAGACGCTTAAACTGGTCGATCATCGTCGGCGAAGTCACCGTCTCTGTCAGGAATCTGACGCCGGCACCGCCATCCGCGCGGTTAGCTTCGATCTCTGAACGAAACGCCGTTATAAAATCCTGCCAGGACTTTGGAACACCCCGGTATTGAATCGCCTGTGACCGATCGGGATCATAAAGATTAAGAATCGCTGCCTGGGCCAGGGTATCGGTACTGCCTAAACTTGCAGGGTGATCAGGGTTCCCCTCAATTTTAGTAGGCCTTCCTTCATGGGAACGGCCAAGCAGTCCGTTGGATACACCGCCGAGCGTCATCGAGGTTGCGAAATAAAGTGGTTTCCCGGGCGTAACTCCTTCCGGTTGAATCACATACGGAACGATCTTCTCGGCCGGCTGAACGACGCAGCCGGATAGTCCCGCAAACGCAAGTGAAGCCCCCATCACTTTTACAAAGTTCCGGCGGCTCAGTCCGTTTTCCCATTCTTCCGCGTGCTTAGGATATTCTTCTTTTACAAACTCTTCGAATTCGGGTGCGTCGACAAACTCCTCAACACTGCGCCAATATTCCTTGCCGCTGTTGCCGAGAATCTTCTCTTTTAGTAACGCAAAGTTTGTTGAACTTTCTTTGCTCGTCATTCTTTTCTTGATCCCTCTAATAAGTAAAATCTCGCTAAAGCACTTACCTGTGGCACGTTGAACAGCTTGTCAGAAGCTCGCGGCTCCTGATCTTGTAATCGACCTTGAGCTTGCTTCGCTCTTCCGCAGTCAGATCGCTGTCACTCCATTCCATGTTGTAAATCTCTGACTTGGGCCTTATGAACTGTTCGGGATTCCTGTGGCAGCTGAGGCACCATTCCATCTGGAGAGTATTCTCTTGGTAAACCGAGGCCATGTTATCGATCTGCCCGTGACACGTTGAACAACCGACGCCTTTCGCCACATGGATACTGTGGTTGAAGTATGCGTAACCGGGAAGGTCGTGAACCCTCTCCCATTTGATTGGCTTGTTGTCACGAAAACTCGCTTGGACCGGTTCCAGGTAAGGGGAGTCAGCCCACAGTTGGTTGTGACAATTCATACATGTCTGAGTGGGTGGGATTCCCGCTGATGCCGCATTCTCAACACTGGTGTGACAATACCGGCAGTCGATACCGTCGTCCCCAACGTGGTGCCGGTGACTAAACTGAACCGGCTGTTGTTTTTCCAGGTATTGATTTGTCAGATATGAAGACCGGGCAATCTGCGTGTAAGCGTAAAACGCTGAGCCTCCCAATATAACTGCCAAGACCAGGCTCGCCTTGGCAATGTTATTCGCTCCGGGATGAAAGAGTTGAGCCATTGTTTTCTACCTAAGAATATTGCGGACCATCAGCATGCTGAGAAGGAAATTCCCCCTGAGTTTGCTGACGCCGTAAACCCTCAAAAGATCTCTGAATTTGTTGTATTTTCGAACAGAACAAACTGATTTTACCGAATCTCAAAAAAACCGCAAATTACCAGATCAAATTAACGCCAAAAACTTGTTTGTACAAGTTTTCACAAAATAAGAATGCCTGACGGATTCGTAAGCATCTTTAATATCAACAATCCAGCTGGCAAATTTATGCTTGTCGGTTCCTTGCGAGCAACGCGGCCCCGATTGCGACAGCGTCGTCTCCGAGTGCCCCGGTTTCGATGCTCACGGCTTCAAATGCGGGTTCAAATGTGAGTTCTGAGGCCCTCTTTATTACAGCGTCGAGGACAATTTCCCCGGCCTTCATCAGGCCGCCGCCGATTATTACCTTCTCAATGTTCAGGAGATTGATTACACCGGCGACTGCGATTCCAAGAAACATTCCGGTGCGTTCCATTATCAATTCCGCTAAACCATCCTCGTTCACGCACGCTTCAATTACATCTTCAAACGTGATCTTCTCTTCCCCGATCTCAAAAAGCGACGAGGCAGGATCCTGGTGAAGCCGGGTCTTCGCTCTTCTAACGACACCATCAGCGGCAACCAGATCCTCCAAATGTGTTCCTTCTTCGTTGATCGCGATATAGCCGAACTCACCGGCAAAGCCCGTCACTCCGTGCCAGACCTTTCGATCCAGGATCAGCGCTCCGCCAACGCCCTGCCCTGTTGTGACATAGAAAAAGTCCTTAACGCTCGTTCCCGCTCCTATCGTCAACTCGCCGTACGCCGCAGCGTTAGCGTCGTTTTCAAGTACGATTCTTCTTCCGGTGGCGGCGGCGATCTGACCCGCCAAATCAGCGTTGTTGTGGTCGGTGAGCTTTGAAGAATAAACGACTTTGTTTTTCGAGATGTCTACAAGACCTGGAATCGCAAGGCCGCAACTCTCAAAGGAACCGGATTTGGATTCGATTTCATTCAAAAATCCTGCGATCTGCGGAACCGATTCTGACTCCGCATCAAAAGGAGCTTCGGATCTGAACAAAACCTTCCCCTCGGAATCAATGCGAACGGCGCGCAAGGTACCTGTGTCCAAGTCGATTCCAACCGTTTCCAACCCTTGATTTAATTCTTGATTCATCTGCTGGGCAGGACTGTAACATCCTTATTTTTCTTAAGCCTGCGCTGATTCTATTCCCCCAAAATCAGAGTGTCAAACAACGACCAGTGAAGCCGCAAAAGTTGACTCCGAATACCTATGAGGATAACCTTCTTCAATCTGATCAAAGCCGAATCTGACCCCCGGATTTCGATTTAATGGAAGAGCAGTTTTACCAACTTTTTGAGCAATACGGCGTTTATGCGGTATTCGCACTTTGCACCGTAGAAGGCGACATTACCCTGCTCCTATCGGGCGTGTTAGCGCACCAGGGTCGATTTGGCAGGTACAGCTTTCTTTGGGTATACATTTTCGGCACGCTCGGCGGAATGGTCGGAGATACATTTGGATACGTCGTCGGCCGTGCCTTTCGGTCCACTGTAAAGGACTACACTTTCTATAAGCTCGCTCAGCCCAGAATTGACCGCCTAGTAGATAAGTTTGGGGCCGCATCAATAATCGTTTCGAAATATATTTATGGAATTCGGGCAGCGATGTGTGTCGCGAACGGTGTAGGGCGTATGCCGTTCCATCGATTCCTTTTTCTGGATTTTATAAGCTGTTCGGTTTGGGTTCTCATACTCACCAGCGTCGGATTTTTCTTCAGCGGTGCAGTTTCCACGATAATCGGTGATTTTCGACAGATCGGAGTTGCCGTGTTCTTCATCGTTCTCGCGGGTGTGATTACTTTTTATCTCATCGAACGCTTTCTGCTTTCAGATACGATTGAAGACGCGGACCCCGAGACGATTCATCGTATTGAAGAAAAGTTTCATGATATCGAAGAAAAGCTCCATCTCCACACTTCTGAAACGCCCGCATCGGCCGGCGACCCGTCAACCGATTCCGCGACTCCCGAACGAAAAAAAAAAGTTAAGACAGCCAGACACGAATCCGGCTAACAAAGAAGCGGAGGCAGACCTGAAGTGACCGACTCCCGATTCGAATGCATCGTACTGGGGGTTGGCGGTATCGGCAGCGCGGCCTTGTACTACCTCGCACGAAAAGGAGTTAGAGCCCTTGGAATTGACCGATTTGAACCCGGACACGACCGCGGCAGTTCTCACGGTGACACCCGAATAATCCGGCTGGCTTACTTTGAACATCCGGATTACGTACCCCTGCTCAAGAAATCCTATCTGCTTTGGTCCGAACTTGAGGAAACCCATCGGAACCAGCTGCTTTTCAAGTCGGGCTTGCTGCAGACCGGCCCTGCAAATGGCGATGTCATAAAAGGCATCCGCCGGAGTGCGAAACTGCATTCTCTTGAAATAGAAGAAGTGGATAAAAGCGACCTGAACGACCGGTTTCCAGGTTTTCAAATTCCGGATAGCCATTCGGTGATTTTCGAGAAGGATGCCGGTTTCTTATTGGTCGAAGAATCGATAAAGGCATTTACCGCCAATGCTGTAAACCTAGGTGCTCAACTGGCCGTTGGCGATTCTATCGTTTCGTGGAATCAAAACGACCGGCTTTTTTCTGTACTAACGGAAAAGAACGAATATGTCTCAGAACGTCTCATTGTATCCCCCGGAGCATGGGCACCTGCGATTCTGCCTGAGGTTGATGTTCCATTTTCGATAGTCAGAAAGCCCTTGCTCTGGTATAGAACCAAGTCTCAGGACTATTCCTTGGAAAATGGGGCACCTGCCTTTTTGATCGAAGACGGGTCCGGAATCTTTTACGGTTTCCCTCAAACAGGCGGTAATGAGATGAAGCTTGCCGAGCACACGGGCGGAACGGTGATCGATGATCCGTTTCTGCCGGATCGCAGGTTGCTGGAAACCGATCGATCATCAGTTGAGTGTTTTATAGGGAGTTACCTTCCTGGAGTGACCAAAAATTGTTTGCGCCACACGGTCTGCATGTATACAAGAAGCCCTGACGATCATTTCGTAATCGACGCGATCCCGGGCACTTTGAATGGTTACTTTGCTGCCGGTTTGTCCGGCCACGGTTATAAGTTTGCGGCGGTCTTGGGTAAAGCGCTTGCGGATCTTGTGGTAGACGGCAAATCGAAAGAGGACCTCGATTTTTTGAGGCTAAGTCGGTTTGGGAAATGCTAACCTGCGAATGCCGCAATCGTATTTGAAAGTGACCTGAAGATTTCCCGGCCATCATTTGACCCCAACAATTCCTCACAGGCCCGTTCAGGGTGAGGCATCATGCCCAGAACGTTGCGGTCAAGGTTACAGATACCCGCGATATTTGAACGGGACCCGTTCGGATTCACATCTGGAGTAGCTTTCCCATCTTCGTCACAATAACGAAATACGATCTGTCCGTTTTCCTCCAGGCTGTTGAACGTTTCGTCGTCACAGACATAGTTTCCTTCGGCATGCGCAATCGGAATTGAGAGGACCTTCCCCTCACTGATTTCACCCGTGTACGGAGTACCGGAGTTCTCAACGGAGATGTTTACGTGCTTACAGATAAAATGAAGATCGCGGTTACGGATCAGCGCCCCAGGGAGCAATCCTGCCTCACATAGGATCTGAAATCCGTTGCAAATACCAAATACGAACTTCCCCTCTGCAGCAAATTCCTTGACGGCCCCCATAACAGGTGAAAACCTCGCGAGCGCACCCGCCCTCAGGTAATCTCCATAGGAAAACCCGCCCGGCACTAGAATAGCGTCATAGCCGCTGAGGTCGGTCTCTTTGTGCCAGACAAAGTCGACCGGCTGGCCGACGTGCTTCGAAAGCACGTGGTAAGCATCGTGGTCGCAGTTAGAACCGGGAAAAACCAGTACTCCAAATTTCATAAGCCTCTCTTGCCAGTCAATATTGAATCGTTCTAGTAAGTCGTAAATCGTGAATAGTTAGTTGAAGGTCGTTATTTGCATTAGCGGTGAATGGATTCCGACTTTGCTCTTCAACTTTTCATACCAGCTATTCACTATTCACTATTCACAATTCACTATTCACTATTTACTATTCACTATTCACTATTCACTATTCACTATTCACTATTCACGATTTACTTTCCTAAAGTACCCGCGCTTCGTTTTTCAGTTTTTCGATTAACTCGACAGCGCCCGC
>JABDKD010000211.1 GCA_013003215.1 Pyrinomonadaceae bacterium | reverse complement strand
CAATCCTGTCGTAACAACATGGTCGAGCAAAAAAGCGGCCGCAACCACCGCGGCCACTAGAAGAAAGAAAACTATCGCCAACCTCTTCATTCGATACAGTTTACTGTGTTTCGACGGGTCACTCAGCCAATCAACTAGATCGATACCTCCGTTCCGTTAAATCGGCGGAACGAAAACCCACTGAAGATCTCGCTGTAGGTATTCGCATAATCTCGGAGGATTTGAATTGCAACACGTTCCCCGAGATTCATACCCTCGATTCCATCGGAACGCCAGTGCACGCCTGCAAAATCACGCGCCAGAGATATGTTTGCTGCGAGCTTGTTTATCTCATTTCCAATCGTTAGTGGTGCACCATTATAGGGCACAAGCGAAAGTCCGTCTGTCGAAGCCTGAACTGGTACAGGAACCTCAAAATCCTCATTGAAGAATGCTTTCAACATCGTCGCACATGCACCGGCGACCGCTGCGTGACCTGCCGGATATGAGGGGTGGGTCGGACTTCCTTCGGGATACGCCATCGGGAGCAGATAAGTACCGGTCTGGTTAAAAATGGTCTCGAGCGCTGCCGAACCATCGAAATAGACCTTTATTGGATACGAAGAAGCGCCCGTGATCTGATTCTGGACCAATCCGGCGAATGATTCGGGCCTTAACCGCCTGTGGACGTTCCATTTCTGGAACCAGGCACACTTCAATGCAGCGACCGCGGCCTTCGTGACCATATCAATGATGTGAGGTGTACCAAACTGAACGAACGCGTCCTGGTTCAAGCTGTTTAGGTAAGGGTTTGAATCACTAAGTGCCGCCGTTCCCCAGCCCGACATAATTAAGGCCGCGCTGTAATACGCTTGCGACGGCGTGTCCTGGTGTACAAATTCACCTATGTCCCTGCCATTCCGTAGAAACCGCGGCGTGGGGTCCATTGTATTGGAAGCGGCGGGAGCAGCACCGTTTTGTATATCGAGCCATCCCGTGAAATCAGTCATGTGATCATCGCCGGCGACCGGTACGCGGTATCTTTGTTCTATCGTCCCCGCGCCAAACGGAATGGGCTTCTGTAGGAATTGTGAAATGTATGGACCTACCCCGTCTCCTTCTGTTTCGCCGCGGAACAAGGTATTGCTTGTAACCGTACGGAATTGAGGATAGCGGCCAAGTTCCCTGACTGCCTGTGTCACCGCATTGTTGGCAGTGTATTCCGCAAAGGGTACGTCCCGTAGCACCGCCTGCCAGTAAACTTCCAACATCTCACCCGATTCTGTATAGGATGCGAGACTTGGTGGAGCAGGCATTGACATACTATGGCTGTCAGGACCTTCAAGTATCCACGAGTTCGCCGCGAGCGGGTTCGCAAGTTTCGTGGTTCCGCCGAGAGGAATAGAGTCGTAGTCGGCCGGGTCTTCGCTTCCGACCGCGGTGAGCAACGCGTCATAGGCGTTCAAATCGACCTCACCTAAATTGTTGTGTGGCAGCGCCTTAGAGAAATTGCCCAGGCGTTGAGGGTATTGAGACTCGTCTCCGTTGACCGGGTGCTGTACGGAAGGCCTGTCATACTGACGCTGTGCGGCAGCTACTCGAACCTGACGCGCGGCATCGGCCCTGCTGCCCAGCGCCTTGGATGGTGCTTCCTTTTGAGCAGATACCTCAGACGCGGTACCCGCGATCAACCCGGGAATAGCGCCGAATGCGGCCGAGGCTCCAGCGACACTCTTCAAAAACCAGCGCCTGCTCTCCTCATCCAGCGGCTCCCCTGTGCCGTTTTCCTCTGACATACTCACCCCCTTCGAAGCCAAATGATGAACTCATTCTATTCGAACTTCGGGACAAACCGAAATAAGACAGACCGGCAGTCTCCAAACACTAAAACACCTCTATTAGAAGCTGGAATTCTGTCGCTAAAATGCTCAGTGATGGTCAGCGGAGCCTTCCGGTTTTTTCCCCTGGTAAATCTCGCTTCCCTCCGCCTTGAACTCCTTCGCCTTCTCACTCATCCCAACGGCCAGAGCTTTCTCTTCTTCTACGCCCTGTTTTTCGGCAAAGTCGCGAACGTCCTGCGTAATCTTCATTGAACAGAAGTGCGGGCCGCACATGGAACAGAAGTGAGCTTGCTTAGCACCTTCAGCCGGAAGCGTTTCGTCATGAAACTCTTTTGCCTTTTCAGGGTCGAGACCAAGATTGAACTGGTCTTCCCAACGAAACTCAAATCGAGCCTTAGAAAGAGCATTGTCCCGGTATTGAGCACCGGGATGTCCCTTTGCGAGATCCGCAGCGTGCGCCGCAAGTTTGTATGTGATCACGCCCTCTTTGACGTCCTGCCTGTTCGGAAGTCCCAAATGTTCTTTCGGTGTGACATAGCAAAGCATCGCCGTTCCAAACCACCCGATCATTGCCGCACCGATCCCGGAGGTGATGTGGTCGTAACCCGGTGCGATATCGGTAGTTAGCGGCCCGAGAGTGTAAAACGGGGCTTCACCGCAGATATCGAGCTGCTTGTCCATGTTCTCTTTGATCAAATGCATCGGAACATGTCCGGGGCCCTCGATCATCGTCTGGCATTCCATCTCCCAGGCAATCTTGGTCAGTTCGCCAAGTGTGTCGAGCTCGGCAAACTGCGCCTCGTCATTCGCGTCCGCGATTGAACCGGGCCGGAGTCCGTCTCCAAGGCTGAATGCGACGTCGTAGGAAGCCATGATCTCGCAAATCTCACGGAACCTCGTGTAGAGGAAACTCTCTTCGTGATGAGCGAGACACCACTTCGCCATTATCGAACCGCCGCGCGAAACGATCCCCGTCGTTCGTTTAGCGGTCATTGGAATATATGGAAGCCTGACGCCGGCATGGATCGTAAAATAATCCACTCCTTGCTCTGCCTGCTCGATAAGTGTGTCGCGGTAGATTTCCCATGTCAGGTCTTCCGCCTTCCCGTTTACTTTTTCAAGCGCCTGGTAGATCGGCACGGTGCCGATCGGCACCGGTGAGTTGCGAAGGATCCACTCTCTTGTAGCGTGAATGTTTTTACCGGTCGATAAATCCATCACGGTGTCCGCGCCCCAAAGCGTTGCCCAACGCATCTTTTCAACCTCCTCTTCGATCGATGAAGCAACGGCAGAGTTGCCGATATTGGCATTGATCTTCACAAGGAAGTTGCGGCCGATTGCCATTGGTTCAGATTCAGGATGGTTTACATTGTTGGGTATGATCGCCCGGCCGCGAGCGACCTCATCGCGAACAAATTCGGGAGTAACAAACTCGGGAACGGAAGCTCCAAAACTTTCGCCTTTGTGCTGATGATGGAGCGAGGAACGGTCGTCGCGGAGGTCTTTTGTTATCGAATCAAACGCGGCCTGCCTTCCGAGATTTTCACGAATCGCGACGTATTCCATCTCGGGGGTGATGATGCCCTTCTTTGCATAGTGCATCTGGGTGACATTGCGTCCGGATTTTGCCCGTAGAGGTGGGCGCTTCAACGCCGGAAACTCTTTGAGGCGACCTTCGGCTTTTTCGCGTGCAATTCCCTCAGCACCCTCCGTAAGATAACCAT
>JABDKD010000210.1 GCA_013003215.1 Pyrinomonadaceae bacterium | reverse complement strand
CTCGATCCGATAACGAGGAATGAGCTTCATGATGAGTTTTTGAAGCTTAAGGGCGTAGTCGATAAGACAACGATAATTGTCACTCACGATCTCGCCGAAGCCTTCAAACTAGGTGACCGAATTGTCCTGTTGGACGAAGGCTGTGAAATTCAGACGGGAACCAAAGAAGAGTTTCTCAAAAGACCTGCGAACGAGTTTGTCGAGAAGTTTGTTGCCGCTCACACGGATAGTAGTTTGGATAACAGGACTGCCTAATCATGCTTGGAACGTGGAGAGAAAAAAAGCCCCTACGTCGCGTAGCGACAGTGGAATTTAGCCGTGGCCTTCAGGCCACGGTGCCCATCCAGCACGTTCCGTTCCAGCCGCGTAGCGGCGTTAAGCTATTCGGTGCATTAATCGTTACACTCGTGTTGTTTTCACAAGCCGCATTCTCTCAAGACAAAAAGATCACGGTCGCCAGCAAGACGTTTACCGAGAGCCGTATCCTAGCTGAGATCGTCGCCCAGCTTGTTGAAGCTGAAACCGATATCGAGGTCGAGAGAAAACATGGCCTAGGAGGTTCTTTGGTCGTGTTCACCGCGCTTAAAGAAGGCGCGGTTGACCTATACCCAGAGTACACGGGCACCGGTTGGGCCGTCGTTCTGAAAAGGAAAGAAGCCGCACCGGATCCACTGCGCACCTATATAGAAGTAAAGAAAGCCTTCAACCAGGAATTCGGCGCAACCGTTCTGGATCCGTTCGGGTTCAACAACACTTATATAGTCGCTGTTCGGAAAGACACTGCCGACAAGTATGGACTTGAAAGCGTCTCTGATATCAAAGGAAAGGAAGACGAACTGAGGTTTGGGTGGAGCACGGAGTTTCTGAATCGCAACGATGGTTGGCCCGGACTCGCGAAGACTTACGATTTCAAGAATGTCGGTGTGCGCGGGATGGAACACGGACTTGCGTATCAGGCGATCGGAGAGGGAAATGTTGATGTGATCGACGCATATTCGACCGACGGCAAACTGCTCAAATACAACCTCACTTTCTTAAAAGACGACAAATCCTTTTTCCCGCCGTACCAGGCCATTCCCGTTATCAAAAAATCGACGATCGAGAAGTATCCTGAATTGAAATCGGTGCTTTCAAGGCTTGCGTATAAGATCTCCGAAGAACGCATGCAGAAGCTGAACTTTGCGGTCGAGGAAGACGGGAAGCCATTTGAGGATGTCGCGCGACAGTTTCTGATCGATGAAAAGCTGATCGGTGAGGATTCGAAGAAGACCAAAGGTATCGCGATAGGCGGCGGTTCGATATCAGAATTTGTTGCCGCTCGTATTCCGATAACGCTTCGCCTATTGGGTGAGCATCTTCTTTTGACCGGGATCGCGGTGCTTCTAGGAATCCTGGTCGCCGTGCCGATTGGTATCTGGCTTGCTCAAAAAGAGGCGTTTAGCGGTGTCGTACTTGGTGCAGCCGGTGTTATCCAAACTATTCCAAGTCTCGCTCTGCTCGCGTTTATGATACCGATTCCATTGCTCGGTTTGAGCATGCAGTCGGCGATCGTTGCGCTGTTCCTCTATTCACTTCTTCCGATTGTGCGCAATACATTCACAGGCATCAAGGAGGTTGACCCGGATGTCGTAGAGGCCGGCGAAGGCATGGGTCTCACAAGTCGCGAACTTCTCCGACATGTACAGCTACCTCTCGCTATGCCAACGATTATGGCAGGCATTCGCACGGCTACGGTGATATCGATTGGTGTCGCGACGCTTGCTGCCTTTATCGGCGCAGGTGGATTGGGTGAACCGATCATCACCGGCCTGCAGCTTAACTCGCCGCGTTTGATCCTTGCGGGCGCGATTCCCGCAGCACTTCTTGCATTATTGGCTGACTGGGGACTGGGTTGGATCGAAAACAGGATGGCGAGTTGAGATAGAGAGATAGCGAGAAAGCGAGATAGCGAAAAAGCGAGATAGCGAGAGTGCGAGATGACGAGATGTAGAGAGCTCGTTCCGATTAGATAGATTCTTCATAGACGCGCTGAAGGCGTGCTGTTAACTTAGCCAGTGGTAAGCACGAAGTGCGCAGCCTCTGGACAAGTGATTCTAAGTAATTTTTGGGCTCTGAAGGAGCCCGAGTGCTGTCCAATCTATCCGGAAAACTTCTTCTCGATGTGCAACAAGGGTCCTTGAATCCAAGCATGATGAAAAATTTTCAAGCCCTTGTCGCCACCTGTGCCGCCCGCCTTAACGACTAATTATTTCCACTTAAGAGGCCTCCAAGGATCGCTTTCTCCAAAGCGGAAGCATTGTCACGGGCAGAAACTTTTAGTTGTCCTTTTTCTATTGAAGCATCGAGACCTGCCTTCGACAGACAGTTCGTGATCGGCACAGGCAATACTCCGTAAACGTAGTCCTTATAAAACCCGGACTGATCCTTACCGCTAAATTTCGTCATTGAAGCCTGCATGTCAGCCGTAGAGTAGGACTTTGAAGTGCCCGAGTAGCTTCTGTAATAGGAACGCATCAAGTCGTCCAGGCTCTTCTTGTTCGACGTGTTTTCCCTTATCGAAATATCCTGGCATAGTCCGACGAACAATCCGCCGCCATAGATTAGGCCCCAGTGCTCGCCTTTACTGAAACCATCAGCCACGTCCCGCATTGATTGCTTTCCATAGCCCTTATCGTTTGAGTAACGCTGATAGAAAAGGTTGTTTAAGACGCCAAAATAGGTTTCATCATTGATCTCGCCGGCGTGATGTAGGGCCTTCAATGTGTAGTAGCTTGTAACACCTTCCTTGAACCAGTCTTCGGTGGTTTTTTCGGCGACAATAGTTTTGCCGTTCCAAAGATGAAAGAACTCGTGGGCAAATATGAATTTGGAGATGATCTTTGATTGCTCATCGCCGGCAGGATTGAAGATCATGTTTATATGACTCCCGATAACCTCACCGTCCATCTTGCTGTCCGAATTGATAATTACGATAGATTTCTCAAATACATTGCCTGGAGGTGATTTTGGAATTCCTCCCATTAGATCAATGTAGTAATCCATGACACCTTGGGCCAGGCTTCGAAACTTTGACTTCTGCGCGACGATTTCCTTTCCGCCCAGCGCGAACAGCAATTCGAAACCACCTCGGTTTATCGAAAACTCTTCATGCGTTCCAGCGAAAAACATTGATTCGGAAAGATCGTTCAAATTGTCAGCAACAAACCCATTTGGTTTTGTTTGACTCCATGATCCGGAAACTTTCCAGCCAGCGGGGATATCAAAACTGATCTTGATGTCTTCACGATCCTGTCCGTTCATTATCAAAAATGAACGTCCGGTATAGAACACGCCCCAATCCTTAGCAAAAGCAGCACCATCAATACCGCCCGACCACTTGTGCTTTTCATGATCCAGCACAACCTCATATCTAATGGTAATAACTTTCTTGGCTGCTCCTTCAACCTTCCAACGAGCCGCCCCAAGATCAATGACCTTGAGCCTTCGCAGACGTTTGTCTTCAACACGGAGGTTTCGAACGAACTTGGCCCAACGATTGGGAAACTGTTGGGCTCCATTGCGGCTCATGTACAGCTCATCATCGTTCATCGCGATTTCCGCCGTTACTTTTAACAGTCGGGGATTATCTTTGCTGATATTGACCCGATAAGTTGCTGCAGAGCTTTTTGCCACGGCTGTTCCGAAAACAGCTTGCACGGTTCCAAATATAAGGAGTAAACAGGGGATATATAAGATTGCTTTCTTCATGGTTTCTCGATCGGTCTCCTCATTTTCTGTCGTTAGCCTAACGCTTTCGGCGTCTAGAATGTTCGGTACGGGAAAAAAACATAAGTTTTTTTCGAATGGGAAAAGTTTTTTTACCGTAAAAAATTTCGACCTGCTAGATCACTTCTAAAGAATCAACAAATTTTAAAAATTGCGTCATAAGCACTTAAAACGATATCCACACTTGTGGAAAATTTCACGATCTTTTTTTCCACAGGTTTTTCCACAAAGCCCCATAAAATAAGGGCAATAGTTAAAGTATTTTCTTCTTGACATACTTCCATAGTTTGTTCTAAAGTCTCTACACAGTCGAGATTGCTTACGGGTACTTGACAGGTATGAGGAAGAGGAAACAGAGGTGGTGACGCACTGTTTCAGAAGCAAAACAAGCGGATTTGATTTGTGGATACGCCTTAAACCTAAGCCGAAAGGTTTGGCTAGGAATGGACGAAAGGAAGTTCCAAGTTGTATGGATAAAAACATGCAACAGCTCTTTGGAAATAGACTAGCTAAAGGGTGCTAAGTCGCTTAGGTTTCGACCTAAGCCTCGTTGCCGGGAACGTAACCGGTGGTGGAGGAAAAGCCACTAGAAAAGACTACCTAACGGCACTTCGCTGTAATAAGCGAAACAAGAAGCGAAAGCTAATTGGGTGCTGGCCGGAGATCAGCTTACCGCAAAGTGAGATTCGGAATACAAAAAACGCGGCTCAAAGCGTGTACATGCGAGAGTCGCACTTCTTGAAAACAGTTGGCTGGAGTAGATAGGGGAAAAGAAAGTGCTTCGGCACGAGTAAAGGAAGCTAAGGAAAAGGTTAACAAGCTGAGTAGAGAAGCTTCTTGAAATCACTTCGGTGAGAGTAGAGAAAACAGATAGTGCCGGATTGAGCAATCAATTCGGCACTTTCTTCGTTTAAAGCGAGAAGGGACGAAGGATTCCACTACCTTAGGGACCGGATGAATTTGGTGGTGGCCTTTTGGCCACGCTAAAACGAAACGTTAAAACAAATTTCGTCGCGTCAACGACGATCGAATAATCGGTTCGCGACAATTGTCGCTCAAGGCAGGCGAGTCTCTTGCGCTCGGGTCCGTAACCTCCGGGTCTTACACTTTCCGTTTTCCACTTTCAATTTTCAACTGGTCCTTCGCGCAACCAAAGTTTGATCATTCTATTAACCTTCTCGTGTGCCTCCTGCTGTACGAAATGACCGGCGTCTTTGATAGTGAGCATCGTCACGTCATTATCGACGTAGTCCCACGTGTTGTTTAGCATCCCGGGCGGTAAGGCCTTGTCTTGAGTTCCATAAATAATGAGAACAGGAGCCTTAACCTTTCTAACTGCCGGAGCAGGTGAGGCTGTCGCCGGCGCACCTGTGGGTGGTGGTGCCGGGTAATTTGCCTTATAATAGTTCAACATTCCTTCAAAGGAAGAACGCTCGAAAGCGTCGATATATCTCTTCCGTTCCAAATTGCTGAGCCCTGTATGCAGGCTTGTCAGTCCCTCCGCAGTGAGCGACTCATGCGCGTTCTCTTTTTTGAAATCCTGTGCGTACTGTCCTGTGGAAGGGTTTTTTGCCAGATAAGAACTAATTCCCGCCGGATGCGGAATGTTACAAGCGACAAGCCTTTCAACGCGGTTGGGGTAAAACGTCGCGACCTGCCAGGCAATCGCGCCTCCCCAGTCATTCGCGACCAATGTCGCCTTTTCAACTTGCAGATCATCGATAACGGCGATTACATCTTTCATAAGAAGCGGCATCGCGTAGTTAGAAACACCCTTTGGCGCGGCGCTCTTGTTGTATCCGCGAAGATCAACAGCTGCGACTTTGAAGTTTTTTGAAAGCTCTTCGATCTGGTACCTCCACGTGTACCAGAAGTCCGGAAAACCATGGAGCATAACCAAAACCGGTCCTTCGCCTTTTGTTACGTAATGAATCTTGACACCGTCACTGTCGGCGTAATGATGCTCGACTGATTCAAATACATCTCCTGCATTCGAGACAATCGAAATGTTCAAGACCAGGGCAAATGCAACGAGTATCTTCTTCATAGTTCTTTCCGTCCTACTGCGCTTCAGTTCTTCCTAAGTCAAACTCTACCACCGATTTAGCAATTGATTGTGAAAGGTTCCTAAAAGATCGGTGAAATTTGCAAATAGCGGCCGAACCCAAACAATTCACAGTTCTTTTGCGACACGAACGTGCCATCTGTATTAGACTTCCGCAAAAACGGAGTTATTAAAGATGTCATCTCAATTTACCGATACCGTTCGCGCAATTCTTACGAAGATTCAACCTTTCCTGCTCTGGCTTTTGAGTACCTGGTTTGCTTACCGGATGATTTTGAACGGATTTCGCAAATTCGACCCGGAAGGCATGTGGACCAAAGCATTTGAGATGTGGGGCTATCCCGTTTGGTTCAGACTGTTTATCGGAATTCTGGAAGTTATCGGAGGCGTACTGATTCTGTTTCCGCCTGCCAGACACATCGGCGGGATCATTCTATTCGTCGTTATGGTGGGAGCACTGGCGACCAGGATCACTTTTGGAACCGGATTGGACGACGCTCTTTCGATCGCGTCTTTCGCTGTCTTCTTTCTCTATCTGACATCACTCTATAAGCCCAAACCAACGCCGCAGGAATCTGCGTGACCGAGGGCTCGGCTATTTGAACAATTTCAGGCACGAAGTATCCGGATCTTTCGCCGGGTCGTTCATAAACTCAACCATGACCTTCATCTTGCATGGAAAATCGCCGCCCGAATGGCCGGCCTCGTCAAGGATGTACAGCTTCGAACGTTCGAGGTCGCGCTGAAACAAAGCGCCATTCTCCGGTGGGGTCACCGGATCGTATTGATTGACGAATATCATCGTTGGAATCTTCGACCGCTTAAACTTTCGTGCTTTAACCGGCAAGCTCTTGCTGTGAAAGCTCATTCCCTCGAGATAGAGATTGGTGAAGAACCCGAGCTTAGCCGGGAAATGAGGCAGGGAACTATAGAGCTCATCAATCTTCTTGCTTGTGTTTCTCGTATTCATGCTTTCGTAGGTGCTGACTGCCAAGAACATTGATGAATTAAAGGTACCGTTTGTAACATCCGCACGTTCGCCTCGAATTGCGTCGGCAATCAGCTTCACCTTCTTTTCCTTAAGAGCACGAACGAATGCGGGAAACATCGTCACAGCGTTGTTGCGGTAAAGCTGGCGGCGAAGGAAGTACATTGCGTCCTGTGAATTCACCCAGAACACGGAATTGTCATACTCGATCTTTAACGGATTTCTGTCGAGATTTCTTACTACTTCGAAGTACTCCCTTTTCAGGTTCGGATATTCTTTACGACACTTCTCGTCTGAGTCGCATGCCTTGATGACTTTGTCTGCAGCTGCCGAAAAACTCTCAATTCGGCCCATCAGAAAATCATCAGTCATTGGATTGGGCGAGTCGAGTATTACCGCATTTAAACGTTCCGGAAACAGGTCCTGTGCCGCTCTGCCCAGTCTTGTTCCGTAAGAGATTCCGAAGAGGTTGTACTTCTTGTAACCAAGCGTTTTCATCACAACCGCGATGTCGCTGGCATTTTGAAAAGTGTTATAGCTTCCAAGGTCTCGGTCCTGGGAATCAGCTTCTTTCTGAGTCTTAGAGAGTGCTATTGCGATGAGCTCACGTTCGCCCTTGAGGTCCACGTTGGCAGCCATTGCGTCAAAAACACCCTTTCCGACATCCGGGAGCGCGGAAGAGTGTTGGATTCCTCTTTGATCAAAAAGTACGATATCGCGCTTTTTGATCAACGGGCTGCTCCGCATGAATCCTATGAATCCCGCATTCAGCGTTCCGCTTCCCGGGCCTCCGGACAGAAATACTACCGGATCAGGTCTTTTGTCCTTCGCTTCCGACCTGATGACGGCATAGGCGATCTCGATCTTCTTGCCTTCTGGTTTGGAATGGTCCTCCGGAACAGATACAAATCCACAGGTGATGTTCTGTGTGTCTTTGAGCCCCTTGATATGTGAACAATCGTTCGAGGCGTGAACGCCTGTCATAAAAACCAGGCTCATGCCGACAACGATCAAACATCTAGAAAAACGCATAAACCCTCCGGATAGCTATCCCAAATCAACCTCGGTTCCTACCGATCTATCCAAGGCTCTCTTTAAAACTTCATTTGCCACCGCAATATCAAGTGCCGCATTTCCAACCGATTTGAAGAACGTGATTTCACCGTCATTCTCACGGCCGACTTTCTCGCCGGAAACTATCGAACCGATCTCAGCATGGATCTCATCTTCGGAAAACACTCCCGCGTCAATTGCCTGGATCAGATCCCCGGCTTCCGACATGGCTCCGGAAATCGTGTCAACGACTACCTTAGATGCTCGTTTGATTACCTCGAGATCAACCTCCTGCATATCCGGCCGAAATGAGCCTATTCCATTTACATGGGTCCCGGCTTTTAGTTTCGCTCCGTCAAAGACTGGCTGTTGTGATGTCGTAGCGGTACATACGATATCTGACTCGGATACCGCAGTGCCGGTTTGATCGACAAGTTCCACTGAGACCTCTCCACCCATCTCAGTTTCAAAGCTCTCGGCAACAACTCCGTCGGGATCATAGGCATAGACCTTTTCTATACTGCGTACCGCACAAACAGCCGGAACTATAGTTCTGCTTTGCGCCCCTAACCCAATCATCGTCAATGTTTTGGCATCCTCGCGCGCAAGAAGTCCGGTCGCGAAACCGCACGAGGCTCCGGTACGCAGAGCGGTCAAATACGCACCTTCTATCAATGCAAGCGGTCTTCCGTCGCTTGGATCAAGAACAGTCACCGCACCATAAATCGCCGGTTTGTTCTTGCTTTGATTTTCGGGAAAAACGGAGACTATTTTTACGGCGAGGGCGTCTTCAACTGAAAGGTGGCCGGGCATCACGAGGGTTATTCCCTTTTCCGTTTCTATCCCCAGGCGATCGGGAACTTTTGCTGTTCCGGAAGAAAGCTCGGAGTAAGCCTTACCCACACAGGAAATGGCTTCCGCGACGGGCAGGAGACTTTTTACTTCTTCTTTTGATATTACAAGCACGCTATCTGATCAAGAATCCTTTTCCTATCGCGTCATCGGGATCTATATAGAACTCGCTTCTCCCGGTTATAAATGCACATCCCTCTACAGAGGGAATGACCGCAGGGGCGCCACTTAATTCAACTTCCTTTTCGACCCTTCCACTAAACCTGCTGCCGACAATACTTTCAACAACGATCGACTCACCGGTTTTGATCTCTCCCTTCGCGTGATGAATCGCGAGTCTGCCGCTGACCCCGGTCCCGGTGGGTGATCGGTCGACCTCGCCGTCAGCAAAAACACAGACATTTTTACTCTCAAACGGGTTATTACCGCAAACAAAGATCACACCGTAAAGAAATCCGAGATCGTTTTCCAGCGGATGTACGATTTCACGTGATTCCTCGACCGCCTTTTTGATTTCTCTTCCGGCATCGATCAAGGCGCCGGCATATGATGTTTCGCATTTCAATCCGATCGACCCGGCATCTACATACGCGTAGAAGGCACCGCCGTATGCAAGGTCATATTCAACCTGCCCGTACGTTGGCGTTTCTGCTAGTGCGCCAATTTCCGATACAAAAGAAGGTACGTTCTTGAACCGGACCGAGTTCACTCGTTGCCCAACCACGCGGCTATATGAAGTGATTAGTCCCGCCGGCGAATCAATGCGTATGACTGTTTCCGGTTCGTGCGCTTCAATCGCACCCGTTTCGATAAGAACCGTGGAAAGGGCGATGATTCCATGCCCGCACATCGAGCTGTATCCCTCATTGTGCGTAAACAGAACTCCCAGATCCGATTTATCGCGAACGGGCGGGGTGATGATGCAGCCGTACATGTCGGCATGGCCGCGGGGCTCCCACATCAGTGCCTTCCTGATGTGATCGTAATTTTCCAATGCGTCACGCCTCATCTCGAGGATTGTTTCGCCTTTCAACTCGGGAAATCCCGAAGTGATTACCCGGAAGGGCTCACCGCCGGTGTGGGAATCGATGGCGCGAATGGTAAACGCGTTTTCTTTTGGACGCCAGGCGTCGGCTTTGTTGAGTAAGTCGGTCACGGTGTTGTGAATAATACCCCACCGGAAACCGTCGAGAAAATCTTATGTGTTCAGACGCAGGTCTTACATGCTTCGTAGATTCTTTTGTTGATGGTCGATTTGTCGTAGATAGCCTCGTCGAAGTAGTTGATGCCGGCAAACTGGAATACATCTATGTAGCGGCGGGTCAGGTGTGTGAGTTCGTGTAGAAGTACGATCACACGTCTTTCTTCAATTGGAATTCCCAGGGAAGTACCGGTTTCGGAACTTCCGATCGCAATATCGAAATCAGAGAAAAACCCCTCATAGAGAATTATTCTTCCACTGAAGATCTTCCCGCGCCCGACCGCGGCGATCGTTTTTGCGAGGGCAGTTCCGCTTGTCGCATCCGGTCTTGATTTGACTATTCGTTTCAGTGACTGCAGATCCAATCGGGAGCGGGCATCGGTATAAAAACT
>JABDKD010000057.1 GCA_013003215.1 Pyrinomonadaceae bacterium | reverse complement strand
GGCTAATATAGAAGTCGCCTCTGTTTACCGCATTAACCGCATCCACAAGGTCGGATGTTGCTGTATCCTTCATTACATAGCCTTTGACACCAAAATCCAAAGCGGCGTTAAAACAAGACTCAGATTTTTCCATCGTAAGAAAAATCACCTCAACCCGCATAGAACGCGCGAAGATTGTCCTTGCAACATGCAGTCCGTCCTTCCTGGGCAATCGCATACACAGGACCGCTATGTCGGGTTTGGATTCATAAATTGACTTGAGCGCCGCCTCGCCGTCGGCGACCACGCCAACCACTCTAAATTCAACCACGGACTCCAGGAGCTTACGCAAACCCTCTCGAAAGATCGGTTGGGCCTCAGCTATCAAAATGTTGATCTGCTTATTCAAATTCTTGGGTTGTTAAGAGGCGGTCCCACGCGAAATGGGAACATAAAATAAACGCCGCTAAATATTGGCTACTACCCAATATTTGCAGCGTTTTCGTCGACAGCTTGGTTCGAGAGGTGTCATCTGTCATTTCGCGACCGGCATCGCGACCCTTAACCTCAATCTTTAATTCAGTTCAACTGTTAGTTTTTCCCCAATAAAAATTATTTATGAAATACCGACAACTATACGTTCCTTGGCAGGATAAGTCAATGAATTCTGAGCAGGGTTTTGGGGGTCAAAATCACAATTCACTACCGGAATACAGCTCGCATAAACTACTGATTCTACATAGATTAGCGCTGTTTTTGCCGATTAACATCATGGCGCCCGAATTTGCCGGGTGTAAACCCGATATATCGTGTTATCCCCGGGTATTTAGAAATTGATCGGATGGGAATGGGGCGGCTAGAGGGATTCGAACCCTCGACCTCCTGAACCACAATCAGGCGTTCTAACCAACTGAACTATAGCCGCCATAAGGCGTATTCACCGGAAAAGGTCTAAAGCCCCGCCGGATTTTGAAAATCCGCTCTCGGCACGGCTCGAACGTGCGACCCCCGGTTTAGAAGACCGGTGCTCTATCCAACTGAGCTACGAGAGCACAAAAGCAACGGAAATAATAGCATATCGGCAGCGATTTGCGTCAAGCCTATGCACACAAAAAACCGTTTAGGTAACGCGTCCCATGCCAAATGTGGCCAAAGGTCAGCCGGAGCCATTCCTCGCGATTCCGGCTCTACCTTCTGCGGAATACTTGATGTGTTCGGACATCTCTGTGAAAACCTGATTCTCACTAAGGTCGGTTGTGTCGATCTCGATTGCGTCTTCCGCTTTTATAAGGGGTGAGTGCTCACGATTGGCATCGCGTTCATCCCGTTCCAGAATTTCAGCGTAAGTCTCTTGAAACGTGACATCGCGTCCACGGTCCTTGTCCTCGTAATACCGCCTTCTGGCACGGTTTTCCGCATCCGCCGTGAGAAAAAACTTGAAATCCGCATCGGGGAAAACCACCGTTCCGATATCACGACCATCGAGAATCGCTCCTTCGGACGCACGCCGGGCAATCTGTTGTTGACGCTTGACCAGCTGCTCACGAATCTCGGGAATCGTCGATACGACGGATGCCATTCGGCTTATCTCATTGGTTCTGATCTGCGAAGTAACGTCGTCGCCATTTAGAAGTACCCTTCGATCTCCGCCGCTGCCCGGCAGCTCGATTCTTAGTCCTTCCGCAATTGTGATGATTGCTTCGGTATCGTTTTCATCCAGGCCAAGACGCTGAGCTGCCAATGCTACTGCCCGATACATCGCACCAGTATCGAGGTACGTAAGCCTGAACTCCGCTGCCAGGCGTTTTCCAAGTGTAGATTTTCCCGCGCCCGATGGGCCGTCAATTGCGATAATCATTTATAGTAGTTTATCAAAGTCCTGCCCGAACTCCTTACCAATATCGACTTAAAATGTTGAAACTTGAGAAATCCCAATACCCTTAATTAAATCCGGACTTGCACGGAATTCCTTCGATTAAGGACTATCCCTGTGTTATATCAAGCCCCGGTCATATCGCTCTCACGGTGGAACAGACCCGGTTTCTTCTTCTGACTTTTCTCTAAGTCCTGTGCCCTGTATGCAGTACGAACAGTTTTCCAGGAAACAAAAAAGATTCAATGCCGATAATTACTTTGAGATCTTTGTGATTAGACAATAGGTGACGGGAGTTTGCAATTGGCGGCTGGGGTTTGGCGTCCGGTGATTGGCAAATGACCTGACCGGTGCCGGCGGAATGTATCGGACAGGAAAATAGCGTCTTCGGTATGTGGTGCCTACTGAAGACTTGTTAGGCGTTAGAGCGCCAGCCGCCAATTGCACACTCCCGACCCCACATTACCACCCGATTTTTGAGTTTTTGGGCTGGTAAGTTCTATGGCGGGTGCGGTTTACTCGCCATTTTACACACTTGTACCCTCGATGTTTTCCACTCCCCAGTCCTTTAGAAATCGTACGAGCTCTCCCAATCGCTTTCCCTGATCGGTAAGAAAGTACTCGTTCCTTGGCGGCTTCTCGGAATAGGGTTTCTTGTATATCAGCCCGGATTCTTCAAGTGATCTAAGCCTCGAAGCAAGGATGTTAGTCGGGATCCCTTCTGCAGAGCCTGCAAAATCACCATATTTTGACTTTCCCCGAAAGAGATCCCTGAATATCAGGAGTGTCCACTTATCTCCAATCAGGTCCAATGAATTTGCGATCGGACACGTTGATCTGGCTGACGGATTGGATATTTTTTCGCTCATTCTGATTCCAAATTAACACAAAATTCAACGAGAGTCACTTGCAAATTACAAGTAACTAGTGATAGGTTACTTGTGAAATGCAAGTAACTATTATCAAAGAGGTGAATTTTATGAAAAGAGAATCGATTGAAAAGAAGGTGGTTGCAGGTTTGATGATCTGGGGAGGGTCGGTGGCGATAGCCGCTTATTCCGGTTTTCTTCAGGCGATACCGCGGGAACTCGGTGCGGCGTTGGCTGTCGCCGGCATTATCATCCCCGCTGTTATTTACTTTCGAAATGCGCCGCTGCGAGAGTTCATCTCGGGATTGGGTATAAAGACGCTCACAGTTTTTCACATATGGAGAATAGGGGCGGGTGCGCTCTTTCTCTTTTACGGAGCGAATGACTTACTGCCTGAGATATTTGTTGCTAACGCCGGATACGGCGATATTGCGGTTGGCCTTCTGGCTGCGGTCGTATTGCTGATGCCGGAATGGAATTCGAAATACTGGGTGTTTCACGTAGTGGGTATGGCGGACTTTGTGGTCGCGGTTGGCACCGGGTTAACACTCGTTTTGTCCGGGAACGCTCTTATGAACAACCTGTTCCAGTTGCCGGTAGTCCTGATTCCTTTGTTTGGGGTCGGCGTCAGCGGAGCGATGCACATCTTTGCGTTCGATATTCTCAGGAAATCGAAGGGGACAGAGATATCTCAGGCAATAGCATGATTGGAAGGGGAGCGGCATCAGCAAATGATTTCCCGAATCGCGTCAATCGTTGTGTCGATGTCGCTCTCCGATACGCCATAGTGGGTCACCATTCTGATGGCCTTTCCGAATGGAATCGCTAGCACTCCTTTTTCTTCAAGCAGTTCACAGATCCTTAATGCTCCCGGGTCCGTCCCGGAGACATCGATGATCACGATGTTTGTCTCGACGGTTGTAAGATCTATCTCAACACCGGGTAACTCAGCACAGGCTTCAGCCAGTCGTTTTGCGTTGGAATGGTCCACAACCAGCTTCTCGGGTGACTCTTCTATTGCGACAATGCCGGCCGCGGCGAGTACCCCCGCCTGCCTCATTCCGCCGCCCATCCTCTTTCTCCAAACCCTAGCTTCGTCGATGAAGTCCTTTTTGCCCAGAAGCATAGAACCGACCGGCGCTCCCAGCCCTTTGGAAAGACAGAATTGTACGCTGTCTGCCGATGCCGAAAGATCCGCAACCGATTCTCCCGTAGCTTCAGCCGCATTGAAAATCCTCGCTCCATCGAGGTGTACCGGGAGGTCTCGCGCGTGGGCATTTATGCAAATCTCAGCTGTCTCTTTGACTGTAATCACGGAGCCGCCGGCTAAGTTGTGGGAATTCTCGAGACATATCAGTCCGGTTGGGCAAGCGTAATAAGGCTGGTCGATATGCAGCGATGGTTCGATATCACTCCAGGTAAGGATCCCGTTTGGATTCGTGCTCTTTACCGGGCGGACGACCACACCTGAAAACACCGAAGGCGTTCCCATTTCATAGTTGAATATGTGTCCGCGTTCTTCAATCACGATCTCATCGCCGGGGTTTGTGTGGAGCTTTACAGCGACCTGGTTTCCCATCGAACCAGTAGGCATAAAGATCGCGGCCTCTTTCTTGAAGATCTCCGCCGACAGGTCCTGTAACCGGTTCACGGTCGGATCCTCGGCATAGACGTCGTCCCCAACTTCCGCGTTCGCCATCGCTTTGCGCATTGCCGTAGTAGGTTTTGTGACGGTATCGCTTCTTAGGTCGATCATTGTTTCCTCGTTGAGGCCACGGTGGTGACCTTCCATTTGCCGTTTTGTTTCTCCCATACTTCCAGCCAGGCAAAGATTGTCTCGCTTTTGTGCACTTTGCCTTCGGGGTCGGTGTAGTCGCCGGCGACCCTCTTTTGAACCCGAACCGTTGCCATCGAGCCATCATTTGAGATCTTGATCACGGGTGGAACGATGTTTTCCCAGGCAGTGAACTTAAACGTTCGAAAGTACTCCTTGAACCGCTCCAGGTTTTCTTCCTTGTTTCTAGTCACAACAGATCCCGCCTGCACCTGAGTCAGCTCGTCAGCAAAGATGCTGATAAATAACTCCGCGTCGTAAGTCAGGTGGGCAGTTTGCGCTACCTTATGTAAACGCAGCAGTTCGGCCATATCGTTTACTGCTCTGGGAACCTCATACCTGGTATTCGAATCGCTGTTTAGCCTGATCGTGTGGAAGTCGAGCGTCCACGTGCCTTTTGAGTCGATCGCAGTAACCTTGGAAGGTAGTTTCAGCCCCTTGACGATTCGCCATTCTTCAAAGCGATTGACGACCTTGCCACCGTCCTGCGGCATCATCAGTTCGTAGCCGATCAGCGATCGTTTTTCCATGTCAAAAAACAAGTGGGCGGGCCAACCCAATTTGGACTTCGCAGCGACTTTGTGAACCGCCCTGCCATTGAACCGACCATCGCCGGCGGTCTTGAAATCGGAGAACATGGATTCAAAATCGAAGGCCATGCGCTGGTACTCATGCAGCCGCACGACCATCCGTTCGAACGGACTGATTACCTCGGGCGAGTACTTGTCCGAATCAATATTCCAACCGATGTCGCCATTCAGGATCAGCCTTCTTGCATCCTTATTCTCATACTTCTGATCAAATGCGAGCCGATCCGGTCCCACGGAATTTATGGTGGTAGCGTATTTTCCGCGAGGACCGGTGCAGGCCGCAGCGGCATATATCCGACGTACTTTTCCGATGGAATTGCGGTCGCCCACCGCAGTTACAGCCGCGTCGAAAATCTCCTTGAGATCCTCCTTCTCACTTGCCGAGGCGTGTCCAGCGGACAATAGAATGAGCCCCAATACCGCCACAACAAGAAATGACTTATTCACCTTCATTGAATTACTTCCTTCGGTCAGCTATTTGTTCATTTGATCGGCAAATGTCGCGAGTTCAGCACCAAGTCCTTCCACTTGCGAACGCATTTTCTCATCGATGATCTCGCCGTTTTCGTCGAAGGCCGTATAGCTCTGTGAAACCGCAACTTGTGCGGGGAGAACAATTACACCCATCGTTGATAGGATCTTGCGTACGTCGAACAATCCGCGAAGGCCGCCCAGTCCACCGGGCGAGGCACTCATCAAAGCCGCCGATTTGCCTGCAAATGAGGCTCCGGCGCTGCGGCCGTCATTTGGTCTGGATGTCCAGTCGATCATGTTCTTCAGGGCTCCGGTAATGGAGCTGTTGTATTCGGGTGAGGCAATTAAAAAGCCGTCAGACTCGAGCATCAACTCCTGGAGTTTCGCTGCGTTTTGCGGGATGCCGTCCGATGCTTCGATGTCCCCGTTGTATAACGGCAACTCGTAATCCATAAGGCTGATGGTGTTAACATCCGCACCGGCGGATTGAGCTCCCCGAACGGCTACCGCGAGGGTTTTCGTGTTTGTTGATTCTTTTCTAAGGCTTCCCGAGAAAGCGAGTAGTTTTGACATAAGAGTGAGATTCTAGTGTTTAGATTTTGATTTCTTTTTTAGTCTTTTGAAAACGGACCTGGCGTGTAAACGCCAGCTCTTTCCGTCATCATTTAATTGTTCCACGATCTTTTCGAATCCGCCTGATTGAGTCGGTTTCCAGAATGTACGGGATCTTCTTTTCTTTCCGTCCAGCTCCCAGTCGCGGTAAAAGATCCAGGTTCCTGCTTCGAGTCTGCCATCCCATACCTGCGGCACAAGATCGTGTGCGGCGAACGATAAGAACCACTTCTTTGTTCTGCTGTCGTAGGTTCTTACGAGAACAGCATTGAATCCATCGAGTTTCCATGTTTCACGGATGCCGCACCCATCGAGGATCTTGGTGATCGACATGGTTCCCGAACCGTCTTCGATCTCCCATTCACCCAACAAAAAGTCAAATGCTTTGAGTTCGGGAATTGAGCAATCATCGGCTTCCTCGGTCGAGGCGCCGAATGAAGCGGAGGTGACGGCGATCAGCAGTAAGAGAGTTCCGATTATATGTTTCGAATAATTACGCATGGTTCTCCTCGGAATAAAACACGGGTTACCGGTCGCTTCATATATAAGAGAATACCAGTATCTTGGGAATTCGTTTAGTGACATCCTGTGTCCCCGTAAGCCTCTGATTCGTTCAAAAACACTGAGATTGGGCAATACACAACTAAATGCTTATAATCCTCTGTATCTATAAGCAGCCTGTCGGACTTACAGGAATTTGCTGCGAAAAACCCGGATTTGGACCCCTTTCCCCCAAAATTTTCCCGAATAGTGACCCTATGCGAGTAAATTTTGAAGAAAACCTGTCTCAAACCGGACTTTCTCTCGCGACGATACCTGAAATCCGACAGACTGCTAGAACAAATGGGGTTAATGATGAAAAGATTCTTCGTTCTGATGTCTCTGGCAGCCTTACTCTATGTCGGTGCGAGTGCGCAGCGACTTGGTGCACCGGGCCTGCCTACAGGGAAAGGGCACGTTGTGCTGAAAGCCGCCCGGCTAATTGACGGAACGGGTGCAAGACCGATGACCGACGTTGCCGTCCTCATCAAAGACAACAGGATAATCGCGTTTGGTAAAGCCTCTGATATTGCGATCCCCGATGGGGCGTCCGTGGTGGATCTCGGCGGCGCCACATTGATGCCCGGGTTTTTGGACGCACACACTCACATCGTGGGGCGGGTACTTGGAGACCCGGAAGGACAGACATCCTATTTCCGCGATCCCAATGGTTTTGCCGAAATCCTGAGTGTCAGAAACGCTAAGCAGACCTTGATGGCGGGCTTTACAACGATTCGAAATGTCGGGGCATCGGGTTTCGGGGATATGGCTTTGAAAAAAGCTGTGAACGATGGCTGGGTAGTAGGCCCGAAAATTCTCGCCGGAGGTCATTCTCTCGGAATTACAGGTGGTCACTGTGACACGAACGGTTATAGGGAAGGGATCATCAAAAAGGACTACAGGGACGGAATCGCAGATGGGCCGGACGCAGTGCGGGCCGCAGTCAGGTATCAGATCAAGTACGGCGCTGATGTGATAAAGACCTGTGCAACGGGCGGTGTTTTGTCTGAAGGCGACGGAGTTGGAGTACCGCAGTATGGCTTTGAAGAGCTGCGTGTAATGGTGGAGGAAGCTGAAAAAGCCGAACGCAAGGTTGCGGCACACGCGCACGGTGCCGAGGGGATCAAGATCGCTACGCGGGCGGGTGTTGCTTCGATTGAGCACGGTTCGTTCCTGGACACCGAAGGCGCGAAGATGATGGCTGAAAAAGGCACAGTTCTTGTCCCGACGCTCATGGCTGGAGAGACCGTAGAGAGGATGGCCAAGAACGGAATCTTGTCAGGGTTTAGGGCGGAAAAGGCTCTAGCTGCTGCGGCCGCGATGAGAAACGCGATAAAAATTGCCGTCGCAAACGACGTCAAGGTTGCGTACGGTACAGATTCCGGCGTCATCCCCCACGGCACGAACGGACATGAGTTTACACTGCTGGTCAATTGGGGAGGGATTGATGAGTTGGAGGCTATCAAGATCGGGACTCTGAATACGGCCAAACTCCTGGGGGTTGATAATGATCTCGGCTCAATCAAGGCCGGAAAACTAGCGGATATTGTTGCAGTAAAAGGAGATCCGACAAAAGATATCGTACTTCTCGAAAAGGTCTCGTTTGTGATGAGGAACGGGTACATTTACCGAAACGACATAACCGTAGCCCCCTGATAGAGGCCCTATATGGCAGCAACCCTTGTCGCGATTTTTATTATTGGCTATCTGCTTATCACGCTCGAGCACCCCCTCAAGCTTGATAAGACAGTGCCCGCATTGATCATGGCCGCGGTCATGTGGGGACTACTTGCCGTTGGCTTCCATAATGGCTGGTTGAGCATCATCGATGAGCACCAGCACGCGCACAGTCTTCTCCTGACCGGTTCCGAAGCGGAAGATGCCTTCAAGAACGCGCTCCTGCATCATCTCGCAAAAATCTCTGAGATTCTTATCTTTCTCATCGGTGCGATGACCATCGTTGAATTGATCGATCTACACAAGGGTTTTGCGGTCATCCGTTCGTATGTCAATACGAAAAGCCGGACGAAGCTCCTTTGGATTATCGGCTTTATTGCCTTCTGGCTTTCGGCTGTAATTGACAATCTTACGGCTACGATCGTGCTCGTGTCTTTATTGAGGAACCTGATTTCGGATGACGATCGGCGCATGTGGTATGTCGGGATGGTTGTGATCGCGGCGAATGCAGGAGGAGCATGGTCGCCGATGGGCGATGTGACGACGACAATGCTATGGATCGCCGACAAGGTGACTGCCATCGGGTTGGTTTCTTACCTGGTTGTTCCATCGCTGGTCTGTTTCCTTATTCCTTTTGGCATTGCGTCTGTTTTTCTGAGACCGTTCCGAGGCTTTAAGGAATTCAGGACTAATGAAGACATGGTGTCGTTACAGGTTCTTTCCAGCGGGAAGATCCTGTACCTTGGTCTTGGAGCGATCGTTTTTGTTCCCGTCTTCAAAACGATTACTGACCTGCCCCCCTATATTGGAATGCTTCTCGGGCTCGGAGTTGTCTGGATGGTGTCGGAATATGTAAAACCCGAGCACAATATGAACAAGGCGAACAGGAAGCTTTACTCTGCAAAACGTGCACTTCACAAGATCGAAATGTCGAGTGTCCTGTTCTTTCTCGGAATCCTCCTCGCTGTTGCCGCACTTGAAACTACTGCATACGCAGTTGTGAACGGCGAGAAAGTCGGCACTCTCAGATACGTCGCTGAGGTCCTGCTCCAGACTATTCCGAATAAGGAGCTCACGATCATATTCCTGGGCGCGTGTTCGGCCATTGTCGATAACGTCCCGCTGGTCGCTTCAGCGATTGGTATGTTCTCCGAGCCGATCGATGATTCTCTTTGGCATTTGCTTGCGTATTGCGCCGGCACCGGCGGAAGCATGCTGATTATCGGATCAGCGTCAGGCGTGGCTGCAATGGGTATGGAAAATATAGGCTTTGGCTGGTATCTCAAGAATATCGCGTGGCTGGCGGCAATCGGGTTTGTTGCCGGTGCAGCGGTCTTTGTCGTTCTCAGGCCATTCGTCGGCTGACGATCTAAATCAAATGATAAGAAAGTTTAGAGACATCGAGCCAAGGATTCATGAAAGTGTTTTTGTGGCCGAAGACGCCGTTATCATTGGAGATGTAGAGATCTCGGAAGATTCGAGCGTATGGTACGGATGTGTGCTTCGCGGTGATGTAAACCATATCCGCATAGGGAGTAAGACCAACATCCAGGATATGACGATGATCCATGTTTCGCGCGACGACTTTCCGACGATTGTTGGAGACGAGGTTACGGTCGGACACAAGGTCACCCTTCACGGTTGCGAGGTTGAAGACAACACTTTGATCGGAATCGGTACCGTCATTCTGGATGGGGCTAAGATCGGCCGGCACTCACTCGTCGCCGCCGGGAGCCTCGTTACGCCGGGGACGATCATTCCCGAACGGTCGCTCGTGATGGGGTCGCCGGCAAGGGTCAAAAGGGAAATGACCGATGAAGAGGTCGCCGATCTTGAACGGTTCTGGAAAGGCTACGTCGAGTTGTCGGGGTACTATTCTTGAGTTTCAAGTTCCAAGTTTCAAGTTTCAAGTTCCAGGTTCCAAGTTTCAAGTTCCAAGTTCCAAGTTCCAAGTTCCAAGTTCCAAGTTTCAAGTTCCAAGTTGGGATCCGGAACCTGGAAATCGGATTCTTCTGGGACCTTTGGACACGAAACTTCTTGGGTCGACTTGAAACTTGAAACCTGAAACTTGAAACTACTTGAAGTGCGTAAAGTTCTGATCATCTTCGCTCACCCGCGTCTTGAAAATTCTCGGGTAAACCGGCAGCTGCTTGTCCGCGTCCCGGCGAGTCCTTCCGTGACTATCAACGATCTCTACGAAACGTATCCCGATTTCAATATTGATATCGAACGGGAGAAGGCACTTCTACTTGAAAACGATGTCATCATCTGGCATCACCCGTTTTACTGGTACAGTTCCCCGCCCATATTAAAACAGTGGATCGACATGGTTCTCGAGTACGGCTGGGCCTACGGCAACGGCGGAGAGGCGCTGAGGGGAAAGGTCGTATTTAACGCGATAACCGCCGGGGGCAATGCCGAAGCCTATTGCCCGGATGGGTATAACTGCTACACGATCCCTGACTTTATGCGTCCGTTCGAGCAGACCGCGAGACTCTGCAAAATGGATTACAAACCGCCGTTTGTTGTTTTGGGTACGCACGGAATGTCTCAGGAAAGGATCCTCAGCGCCTCAACAGAATACGGCATGCTAATCGAATCTATTGAGAATGAGAGTTTCGATTTTGAATCGGTTAATGGGAACGCTTATCTGAATAGTAAGTTAATGGGAACGCTTATCTGAATAGTAATTAGTAAATAGTGAATAGTAATTAGTGATTTACTTGCCGCTATACATTTCGTACATGGAATCGGCATTTTGTCATAACAAACTATTTACGATTCACTATTCACTATTTACTTCTGAATTATGGCCGCATCAGATTTTTTAGCTCAATCGACAGTTTTTCTCGCTGCGGCCGTTGTTTGCGTTCCGCTGGCGAAACGCCTCGGACTTGGTTCTGTACTCGGGTATTTGATTGCCGGTATGTTGATCGGACCGTTTGTCATCGGCTTCATAGGGGAGGAGGGCGAGGACATAATGCACTTCGCCGAGTTCGGAGTGGTGATAATGCTCTTCCTGATCGGGCTGGAACTCGAACCCGGGAAGCTTTGGCGTCTCCGAAAGCGGATCCTCGGGGTCGGAATGTCCCAGGTGTTTGCAACCGCGGCCATTATCATGGCCATATGTCTCGCGCTCGGACTTGTCTGGCAGACATCGCTTGCTGTTGCCCTGGCACTTTCTCTTTCTTCGACCGCCATTGTTCTCCAGACGCTCGCTGAAAAGGACCTTATGACCAGCGAGGGGGGCAGGAACTCATTCTCTGTGCTCCTGTTTCAGGATATTGCAGTAATACCGATTCTTGCGATTCTACCTTTACTTGCCATCAGTTCTGTTGCCGGATCCGAAACTTCAAAGACACCGATTGAAGACCTTCCGATGGGCCTTCAAACTCTCGCGGTACTTGGTGCCGTGGTCGTGATCATACTCGCGGGAAGATTTCTCGTGGTTCCGTTATTGCGGGTTATTGCGCGCAGCCGGGTGAGAGAGTTGTTTACCGCAACGGCCCTTCTGATCGTTGTGTCAATCGCTTATCTGATGCAATTAGTCGGCTTAAGTGCGGCGCTTGGAACGTTCCTTGCTGGTGTGATTTTGGCAAACAGCGAGTATCGACATGAGTTGGAAAGCGATTTGGAACCGATCAAA
This sequence comes from Pyrinomonadaceae bacterium, assembly GCA_013003215.1. Lineage (GTDB taxonomy): Bacteria > Acidobacteriota > Blastocatellia > Pyrinomonadales > Pyrinomonadaceae > Aridibacter. The sequence continues at coordinate 1,517 of JABDKD010000057.1, read as the reverse complement.
GGATTGTTGCTTGGTCTCTTTTTTATAGCCGTTGGCGCTTCGATCGATTTCAGGCTAATCGCTGAAAATCCGCTTCTTATTGTTTCGCTGACCGTTCTTTTGATGGTCATCAAATTTACTGTTCTCTTCGTGATAGGGCGAGTATTCAAGCTTCAACTCGGACAGAACTTTTTGTTCTCGCTGGGTCTAGCCCAGGCCGGGGAATTCGGATTCGTAATCTTTTCTTTTATTACACAGCTGGGAATAGCTGAGAGCAGGGTGATCAGTATCGGGATGGCAATCGTCGCGTTGAGTATGACGATCACACCGTTCCTTTTTATCCTGAATGAGAAAGTAATTCAGCCGCGGCTCTGTGACGGTTCGAACCGCGATGAAGAGATCGAAGCAGACAATGTCGAAGAATCAAATCAGGTAATTATCGCCGGGTTCGGGCACTTTGGCAGTACGGTCGGACGGTTCCTGCGCGCAAATGGGGTCGAGGCGACATTTTTGGATAATGATCCTGACCGCGTGAACTTCTTAAGGAAAATGGGATTTAAGGTCTACTTTGGAGATGCTACCCGCCCGGACTTCTTGCTGTCCGCGGGGGCTGATAAGGCGAAAGTATTTGTCTCGGCGCTCGACTCGCCGGAAAAAAACGAACGGCTCGCGGAGTCCCTGACAAAGTTTTTCCCGCATCTGGAGATCATGATGAGGGCCAGCAACCGCTATGACGCCTATGAACTTTTCGACAAAGGGCTGACGAATGTATACCGCGAAAGCCTGGACACTTCAGTGAAGGTTGGAGTTGATGTGCTTAGACGATTTGGAGCCGGCGCTTATACGGCAACCCGAGCGGGGCAGAAATTCCTGAAGTATGACGAAGAAGCTGTTCGGGAGCTCGCTGCGCACAGGCATGATGAAAAGGAATATATCTCAAGAGCTCGCGAGACGATCGCCCTTCAGGAACGGCTAATAGAACGCGACATGACGGACCGGGCAGATACCGTTGACCATGCCTGGGACAGCGAGCCCCTCGTCAGAGGGTTTGGGGCAAGCGATTGATCGGAGATCCATCGCTGTTCAAAGTTTCAAGTTCAATGTTCAAAGTTTGTTGAATCAACAAGGCTTTGGTAGGTTTTGACCATTGACCATTGACCATTGACCATTGACCATTGACCATTCTCGTTGGAACTTGGAACTAGGAACTTGGAACTAGGAACTTGGAACTAGGAACATGGGACTTGGAACTTGGAACTTGGAACTTGGAACTAGGAACTAGGAACTAGTTTGCTATGAAGACAAACCCAGCGCGCGGAATGCGCGATTTTTTACCGGACCAGGTGCGTAAGCGCGATTATGTGATCGGCGTTATCCGGACCGTGTACGAAAAATACGGGTTTGAACCTCTCGAAACGCCCGCCGTTGAAAATCTTTCCACACTCACGAACAAATACGGCGACGAGGGCGACCAGCTGATGTTCAAGATTCTCAAGCGTGGCGAAAAGCTCAAGAAGAAGCTCGAATCGGGTGAGATC
>JABDKD010000031.1 GCA_013003215.1 Pyrinomonadaceae bacterium | reverse complement strand
AGACCGGGTTGCTCCGAAACTTGATTCCCCTGCTCCTCCGAAGACCATTCAAATGACTGAAGCGGAACTCGCTAAGTTTGCAGGCTTGTGGAGAAACGAGAAGACCCATATGCCTCTCCAGACTGAGGTCAGGAAAGGAAGTCTGTTTGCCGTCGGCGGCGGGCCTCTTCAGCCGGTAGCAGGTAACAAGTTTATTGCTCGAGGCGGGTCGATCAAACTCGAGTTTGAGATTGATAGTTCTTCCAATCCAGTCGCGGCCAGTCTCACGCAGGGAAACAACAAATTCCGGTTTTTAGCGGAAACCCAATGGGAACCCACCGCAAATGAGCTTAACGAATTTGCCGGAGAGTGGTACAGCGAGGAATCCGGGGCAAAAGTGAAGATTCTGGTTAAGGGATTGAACCTTCTGATCACGCAAAGGCCGGATACAAAGATCCCCTTTATGCCAAAGTATAAAGATCACTTCACCGCCGGGGGCGGTCGACAACCTGTAATGTGGTGCTCACGAGACGCCAATGGAAAGATAAGCACGCTTCACCTCGGTGCACCCAGAATGAGAAACATGCCGTTTGTTCGCATTAACAAATAGACGATATTGCGGGCGACTAATAAACTCACAGCATATTGCCGGCTCATTTGCCGGAGGCCGGGCAACACCTAATAGTTCGATTTGAACTGACCTCATCTGAAGTAGGTGGAGAGAATCTGCGATTGCGAAGGCTAAAGAAGTCTGATGGATAAAGAACTAGCGCAAAAAGTAAAGGAATTGTGTGATACCGCCAGCGGGTTAACCGGAAAGGAACGGCAGGACTTTCTGGATCAACAATGCGGCGATGATGCCGAACTCCGCCACGAAGTAGAAACACTTCTGTTTTCGTTCGAGGAAACCAAAGTCACGTCCCCAGAAGAATTGTCCAAGATCGCTAAAAGCTCTGATCAAAAGACGTGGAAGATGGACATTGATGCCGCCGAGAGTATGCCTGCGGGGGGGTTCGTCGCGGGCACGGTACTCGATGATCGTTATCGAATCATCGGTATGCTGGGCAAAGGCGGAATGGGCGAGGTCTACAAAGCCGAAGATCTCAAAATTGATCAAACCGTGGCGCTTAAATTTCTGCCTGAAGAATTGGCAGTGAATGAAGATGCATTGCGTAGATTCGTTGGCGAGGTGCGAAATGCAAGAAGAGTCTCCCATGAAAACGTCTGCCGCGTTTTTGATATTGCCGAAACAGGAGGAAAACAGTTTATCTCGATGGAATTCATCGAGGGTGATGATCTTTCTGTGCTGCTCAAAAGGATCGGACGAGTTCCTTCAGAAAGGGCTATCGAAATCTCACAGCAGATTTGTCTTGGGTTAAATGCAATTCACAAGGCGGGAATCCTCCACCGCGATCTCAAGCCCGCGAATATTATCATCGACTCAAGCGGGATCGCAAAGATAACAGATTTTGGAATCGCAGGGATAGAATCGGAAATCCACGGGTTGGAAACTCGGGTTGGAACCCCCGCCTACATGTCACCGGAACAAATCACCGGAGAAGATGTAACTCAAAAAAGTGACATCTATTCTCTTGGACTCTTGATCTATGAAATCTTCACGGGAAAACAAGCGGTCGAAGGGAATTCGATTGAAGAGCTGATCGAGAAACATCAGACCGCCAACCCAACGAATGCGTCGGAGTTTGTAGAAAACATCGAGCCGGTTGTTGAAAGACTGATCAACCGATGTCTTGAAAAGGATCCCGTAGACCGACCTGATTCTGCTGTACAGGTTGCGCTTGCCCTTCCAGGCGGAAACCCCTTGCAAGTAGCGCTTGAAGCAGGCGAAACCCCATCTCCCGAAATGGTAGCGGCTGCACCCAGAAAGGGGATTCTGAAACTTTCCGCGGCACTCGCACTTGTGTCTTCATTTATTGGTTTGTTTTGCCTTTCTTTGTACTTTCAGGCGAACCATACAGCTCAGAGCTACGCACCTTTGGAAAAATCGCCGGATGTTCTGCGTGAAAGGGCAAAAGAAATTCTTACAAAATTCGGTTTTTCGTATCCGGTTGTGTTTGCGACATCAGATTTTAAGACCTCGGTTGCTTACGACCAATACCAGACTAAAACGAAATTTGACGATGATTTGGAGAGACTACGAACGGGCCAGCCATTCGGTGTTTATTTCTGGTATCGACAGAGTTCGGAAAACCCAAAGATCACTAATTACTACAAGATAGAAGAGAATGTACCACCTCTGGCAACCTCAGAATCCGCCTACGTCAAACTCGATGTTAGGGGTAGGTTAGTCGAGCTGCTAGCGGTTCCTTCTGAATCAGATCCTCAGATAAATGAAAAGCGTGAAACTGACTGGCAAAAAGTATTCACAGAAGCCGGGCTGAATCTGGCGAAGTTCCAGGAAACTGACTCCAATGCCATTCCGCCGGTGTTTGCCGATGAGAAACGATCCTGGACCGGGACGTTGGCGGATCATAAAGATATTTCGGTTCGCATAGAGGCCGCCGCTCTAAATGGAGAGCCTGTATATTTTCAAGTGATCACACCTTGGGACGCAGATTGGAGTAATGAGGGAGAGATCAACATTGGATTTCGTATTCGACTCATTCTAGGTATCTTGATCACCTTGATTGGATTCGGCGGCGGCTCTTTACTTGCTTACCGGCACTTTGTGCTTAAACGGGGTGATTCGAAAGGTGCGTTCAAGATCTCAGTTTTCGTTTTTTTGTCACTCGTAATCGGCTTCGCGATAAACGCCAATCATTTCACCGAGTTGGAATCAGAGGTTTCGGTACTCGTACAAATCTTCTCTCTCGCTATAGCCGCGGGAACTATGGTCTTTGTCTTGTACATAGCCGTTGAACCGCTTGTCCGGCGTCACTGGACCGATTTACTGATCTCGTGGAATCGTCTTCTCGCAGGAGATTTTCGCGATCCCATGATCGGACGGGACATTCTGATAGGTGCCTTGATGGGCTGCTTTTTTCGCCTTTCATTTTTCCTTTCAGGGTTCTTACGGGATCTAATTGAGCAAAAGAGTCTGACAATCGACATCAGGCAAAGCCTGACAGGCTTGAGCGGAACAAGTGAGCTCCTTGAAAAGCTTATTGTCTATTCAGCAACCGCACCGGTAGTGATGGGATTCGTTATCTTATCTCTCTTACTGATTATTTATCTCCTGGTGAAAAGGAAAACTGCCGCAACTATTCTGTTTGCTCTCCTTTTTGGAACCCTAAACTCCGCGCCGGAAATAGTCTCACGGGGAATATTACCTGCTTTACTATCCTTCGGGATGATTGTTGGAATTAGTCTGATCGTCGCGAGAGTTGGTTTGGTGGCTATGATCTCGACGATTATTTTTCACAACCTGCTTTGGTCGGCGTTAACCCTGGACACAACGCGGTTCTATTTTGTTAATACGATTGTTATTTCAGTAATTGGTCTTGGGGTTGCCCTCTATGCCTTCTATATTTCTCTTGGTGATCAAAACCTATTCAGCGAAGCCGTATTAAAGGACTAATAAGTTCTGACCGACCCAGTTTAGTTCATTCCTGATCACGTTCATTGGATGCCATCGCTTTAATTCCACCCGTATTTTCAGGATTTAGTTCCACCGATTTCTTATAATTGATTAGTGCCAGTTCCTTGTTGCCGTCCTTAAGATAGGCTGCCCCTAAGCTGTCGTGCGGGTTAAATGCGTTGGGAAACAACTCGACGTTTAACTTGAATATCTTTATAGCATCCTTGATTTTTCCTTTTCCAACCAGGTCCTAGCCGAAACGGAATCGAAATCGCCTTTGGTTCATCGACCATCCTTCATGTCGAACAAGTAATTGAATAGGTAGTTTTGAGAAACTTATCATCTTATGAAAAAGAGTTATGTCGATGGTCGTGTTTTCTGACTTTTAGAGGTCAATATTAACGGCGGACTTCGGTTGTAAGAAATATCACTGACGAACTAACTCACACACCGTCCAAATAATCTGCGCGACATCGAGCAAGATCAATTTTCTCCGTAATTTACGTCAAGTGTTTGTTGCGAACCAGATTTTTTTGGAAAAAATAGGCATTCGGATATAATAGGCGCGGTTCAAACATTTCACTACAAATACACAATTAACAAGAGTTATGGTCCTGAAGCTCAAGATACAAGCCGCAGTTGTCATTGTCTTTTTGTCATTCTTTGGAATCGTTCTTTTCCAGGGATCCTCAATTACTAAAGCCAAACCAAACGATTTTGGGGCAGTTGAAAACCGGCTCCCTGAAATCGCCGATCTGCATCATGACAAGATTGGTCTTGGGCAAAGGATTACTTTTGGCCTTGAAGTAATTGATGAAGAAGGGGATTTTGTAAAGATTGAACTCGCAGAAAAGCCTGATTCTGCGAAGTTTAATCAGAATACATTGACCGTCGATTGGACCCCTGAGGCCGGCGACGGCAAGTACGGCAAGTTCTTGATCAAGGTAACCGAGATCCCACGGGACAAGTTACGCTCGAAGCGTACCGTTACAAAAGAATACAAACTCAAGATCGTGAAGGAAAAGGTAAAGCTCAAGGAACTTCCTCCGACGACCCTGGAAGTAAACGCGCTTGTTTCAATTATCGATCCTGAACGCCTCAAAGCCGCTAACAAGAAATGGGACATCGTTTCGATGATGCAGAGAATTGGTGAGATCGAAGCTGAAAAACAGATCAAACCGGGAAACGGGATCGAACCGTCCAACGGAAAACAGCTTTTCAAAGAAGCCCTTCAACAGCTGGCGATGCTGCACCAGAATCCGACCCTCGACCCCGAAAACCCCAAATACGACGATGTTTGGAATGCGGAGAACTGGAGACTGATCGCGGTGCGGCCAAGGTTAAACAAGAAGGTATTCGAAATACGGCCGGTCTATTTTAACGTGAGAGCGGCGGAGCAGGTCTATTTGATGCCGCGGATGAGGATCATAAGAGGCGATGACGCGAAGCGATCTGAGGAACTTCGCCAGAAGAATAACCTGACATTTGCTAAGAAGTTCCACGAGACCTTTTTTGACGGAGAGCATCTCAAGGACTTCGTTGAAAATGACAAGGCCAAATACGGCGAGGCGCTTGCGGATTTCATGACGTGGGTCCTGACCTACCGCGACCCTTCTGAACCGATGATGCGTGCCAATTTTGCCGCACTTCCTCACAACTCAAGGCTCGGAGGCGGAAACGTGTACGATTCGGATGGCAAGTATCTACACGGTGACGGCTGGGCGCTTGGTGCGTTAAAGGTCAATCCGGTGATGCGAAACGGAAAGCGGGTTCTCGCAATCAACAGTCCCCCAATCGCAGGATTTGTTTCCAGCATCAAGCCGGACACGGAAGGAACAAAGTTCAAACCCGCTCCCGCACCGGTCACCGATAAAAATAGTCCCGGCTATAAACGCGGTTGGGAAATCTTATATGACGATGTTCATGGAACTGTCCATGTTCCCGAGATCAAGCCGGATGGTTCAGTAGAAAAAGCCGTTCTCGACACCTCTATAAACGGGTTTGATTATAAGTTCGGATATATGACTGCGGAAACCAAACTACAGGATCCGCGAAGGCGCTTATTCGAAGAAAAAGGGATGACCTGTATTCAGTGTCATGTTCGAAACTTTGACGAGGGTGATTACCTCGTGAGCGTACAGAAACCCGGCAAGAAGGCGAGCGAAGTTGCAAACCGCCCGATCCCGCGGGTTTTCTTCATCATCACTCCGACTCTTCACAATGGAAGGAACGAGTATATCCATCGAGAGGAACAGGAACAGGTTGGAAACCTGCAAGGAGTATTCCGGGACTATCTCGGGATCGATGTGAAGATGAGTTCGCCGCTCGCCCTCGACTGGGTCCACGGAACGAAGAAAGGAAGAAGCTAAGTGAGACAATTCATTTCAAATTACGCTACTAATCGCGTCGTATGGAGTTTGTTGATCCTCGCTCCCTTGGCCCTTCTACTTTTGATAAACCCGGATTCGGTAGAGGCCCATGTCAAGTGGTTTGTCGAATTTGATGTGGCCGAACAGCCGATGCCGATAGGCGAGGTGCTCGATAAGACCTTCGTCTATATGTTCATTGCTTCCGTCATCGGTTGTTACCTGTTTTTTCTGGCTGACCGATACATCTACGAAGAAGGCTATCTCGCCGAGTTCGACAAGAAACTAAAACTTTTCGACGGACTTGCCAACGCGATCATGCGCGTGGCGGCAGGCATATTCTTTGTCTCATTGTTCCTCTGGTGGGCCCTGGGATATGGTGACAGCTTCTACATAACTCCTGAGCTCAAGACTACTGCGCCGTTCGTTCCCTGGATACATCTCATCATTGGTCTGTGCGTAGTCTCGCGATACACAACTCCGATCACGGGAATCGGAATCTTCTTGTTATGGATCCTGTCCGTATTCCAGTACGGAATGTTTCACATGCTCGATTACGTGATCTTTCTCGGGATCGCCTATTTCTTAACCGTTTCATTTACGAGCTCAAAAGGCTGGCTTAAATCCGGTTTCGTAGTTCTTTTTGCTTGTACAGGACTGACACTGATCTGGGCCTCGGTGGAGAAATTTGCTTACGCCGACTGGACCAACCCGGTGTTTGAGAAAAGCCCGCACATGCTGATGGGAATGAGTCCCTCGACTTTCATGAAGCTGTCGGGATTTATGGAGTTCTTCAATACCTTCATCCTTTTGGGTGCGGTTTCTGTCGTGGGAAGACTTGTATCGCTCGGGCTTATGTCGATCTTTGTGCTCGCGATATTTGAATTCGGTATGGTCGACGCGATCGGCCATTTGATGATCATCGCGATTCTGTTTGTACTCGTGGTTCGCGGCCCGACGGATGCGCGGAATATGCTCGTTTTGCCGGATAAATCACTCTTTACTGAAGCCTATTTCATGACCGGTCTTTATTATCTGGCTTTCGTAACCATCTTTCTTTTGTATTACGGATTGCACTACCTGAGCTTCGCACCCTATTAAACGAAGATCTATTTGACCTGAAGAACATAGGTAACGGTAATAACCTTGCCGTTCCGTTTGAACTGGGCGAAGACCTTGTAGACTCCGCTGTTTGGAAAGTTTGTCATCGCCGATACTTGTGACGTGCTTTTCGCGTCCGGTTTCATTTTCATCCCGCCGCTCATATTTGCCATTTCCTCGGGCGACATCGGATGGGCGTGAACGAATCTCCCAAGACCTTTTCGGATGATTACGAAGTGAGCTTTGGCGCCGAGGTAGTTTTCAAGATCCGTGACGGGTTCCCCGCTGGCAGAATCGAATACGTCAAACTTGAAAACCAGGTCCTTGTGTTTCAACAATTCACCGTCCGGCTTCATCTTAACGGTGATCCCTTCAACAGATTTTTCAAAAACCTCATCCGGAACCAACTCAACCTTCTCAGGAGCATCGCCTGCGACTTCAACATCAAATGACTCAACCGTTTGCTCGTCATCCTTTGGCTTAAAGTCGATGAAGATCTTAAAATTGCCGCCGTTTGGGAATGTAAACGGTAGCAGGTACGTGCTGTCAGCCTGCTGTTTGGGGTGTTCATGAAAGTACTGAGAAAGGTCAGAGGAAACCATGAAGAGATGCATTGGCTTTTCGTGTACGATCTCCAAATCGCCCGCGATCTCTCCGTTAGATTTTTTGACTAAAAAAGAAAACTCAACCGGTGTTCCGCTTTCGATCTCTTCAGGATTAGTCGTCAATTCCGCAGTGTAGTGCTCATGCGTCTCAATGCACGCGGAAGCAAAGAAGACCAAGATCACAATCGCAAAGGTTTTCATAAATACGAACCGCTCTAAACCTAGTGCACCCAACCCATTCGCTCGGCCTTCTTTTGCATCGCTTCCTGGGTCTGAGCCGGCAGGAACGCACTGTTATTGTCTTCGAAGAAGAACTTCTGGCGTTTCTTGTCACTGCCCAGCTCGTTCATATTTGCGGAGTCATAAACGCGGCCGTTAATTACCACATACTCAACATACTCGCTTCGCTTAAGATCGCTCAGCACATCGCCGTCGATAACTGCCAGGTCAGCTAGTTTCCCAACTTCGATACTGCCGATCTGCTTATCCATTCCAAGGTGACGAGCGCCATCTATAGTCCCGCCGCGCAGGGCTTCCCATGGAGTGAAGCCGCCCTGTTCCATTATCCAGAGCTCCCAGTGCGGACCAAGTCCTTCTCGCTGGCCATGTGCTCCAATATGTACACCAACGCCATTGTCCCGAAGAGTCTTCGAATACTTTGCAACATCGAAATGATTGTACTGGTTGTCGGGAGCTGTGGGCCGCCTGATCGAACGGCCGTCGATTCGGAAATTCGGAACGAATCTGAGGAGCCTTTCGTTCTTCCACACTTCAGTGCGGTCGTACCAGTAATACTCACCTGAGAGACCGCCGTATGAAACTACATAGGTAGGCGTATATCCGAATTTCGTCGCGCCCCACAGTTTTGTCAGGTCTTTGTACCCATAAGCAATCGGCAACGAATGTTCGAGTCCCGTATGTCCATCGACCAGCATCGAAATATTCTGATGGAACTTTCCTCCGCCTTCGGGCACGACCATTATCCCGAGCTTTCTTGCTGCTTCCAGGATCTGCTGTCGTTGTGAACGAGCGGGCTGGTTATAGCTTTTAACCGAAATCGCGCCGACATCCTTCATTCGCTGAATATGATAAAGAGCGTCGTCATAGTTGTTTACGATCGCTTTCGCACCGAGCGCTTCGGCTCCGTACAGAATCCTGCCGGTCGAATAAACCCGCGGCGCCACAATCTCTCCGGCCCGCTGCATTTCGGACGAGGAAAAGATTTCGTTTGTATTGTTCGAAGGATCGTGGATAGTGGTAACACCAAATGAAAGCAGCGAATACATTCCCCAGTTCTGCCGCGGAATGATCTGGTTTCGGCCGTGCGAACCATGAGCGTGAGCATCAATAAGACCCGGAATTATCGTCTTGCCCTTTGTATCTATAATCGCGGCGCCTTTCGGAATCTTTACAGCGGAAGCTTTTCCAACCTGAACGATCCGGTTGTCTTTTATGACTACAACCCCGTCCTTGATTACTTCTTGTTGGCTGTTCGCGTCCCGCATTGTTACGACCGTGCCGCCAACCAAAGCCTTGTAGCCACTAGGCTTATCTGCTTTGTGAGAGAACGAAAGGTTGATTCCCTTTGATACCGGCTCCGGGAGTTTGTCGGGAGCACCAGGGACAAAATCAAATGCGTCCTGAAGCGCTCGTTCATAGAGATTCGGACCGCTGGACCAGGTCACACTCTTGTTGTCAGCACTCCATGTTAGATTCTCGCCTGCTCTATTTGAGAGCTTCTTAACCGGTATTGATTTCGCGCGAGGTCCGATACGAAGACGCTTGCCAGTGCCGGGGAACGGTGCGACATAGGCTTTGAACTGGTGAGTAAACGCCACCCATTTCCTGTCGTGCGACAACCTGAATTCCTCAACTTCATCGGCTCCGTACAAATGCGCCCTTCGATCATTACCTTCAAGGTCAACGCTTACCAGTTGCTGTTCGGGATACGAACTGCCCGGGACACCGGTCGCGAAATATACCCTTTTGTTATCACCGGCAAAATGAGGATTTGAGCCTCCGCGTGAAACCCTCTTTTCCTTGCCGGTTTCCAGATTCGCAACATATATGCCGGGCTTGACTGAATACTTTGGACTCAAGAGAAAACCACCGCTGAACTTACGATAAACCACCATCTTCCCGTCCGTGGAAAATGATGGATCAAAATAGTGACCCGGCATCGTCGTAATAGTCTTTGACGCTCCTCCTGCCGGGGGCATGATCCTTATCGAACCCAGATTTTGATCGCTCCAGGTTGCATAAACAACGGACTCCCCGTCATTTGAAAATCGAGGATAGAATTCGTCGTGATCGTTTTGTGTGGTGAGTCTTTTTACTTCCCCGCTCGCGAGATCCCTAGCGTAGATCTTGCCCAAAGCCTGAAATATGACGGTCTTGCCGTCCGGAGATTTCTGAGACCAGCGAATCAATTTGACGTCAAAATTATCGGGTGCTACATCGACGTCAAAACGGACAGCATCCGCATACTTGAGCGTCGCCTTAACCCTTACCGGAATATTCTTGACGGATTTGTCTTCGACAGAGATCCGGTGAAACTTACCCTTTGTCCAAAATACGATCGATTTCGAATCAGGCGTCCAGTCGAAATACGCAAAATATCCTTCGGTCCCAAATCCTTCCTGCATGTCTCTTTCCATATCCCTGTAAATCGGAAATTCGAGACCTGTCTCGAGGTCCTTAAGGAAGAGCGCTGTTTTATTTCTGATCCTGCGTATGAATGCAATATATTTTCCGTCAGGAGATGGAGTCGGTACGATTGCGCCTCCGGAGCCACCGATAAACCGCTCTTCGCGGCCCTTCTCAAACTCGTAACGCGTGATAGCGAAAATCGAACTCAACGGATCGCGGTTGTAGGAAAAAGTCGAACCGGGCGTGATGTCCTGTGTGTAGTAAATGTATTTCCCGTCATGGGAAAATGCCGGGTCGGCGATATTCTTTTGCTCGCGCTTCCCACCTTTTCTTTTCTTGATCTGAATACCGCTACCACCTGTGTGGTGATACATCCAGATCTCGCCCGCCGGTATGCTTCGGCTGGACATGATTCCCTTCATCACGGCGATGTATTGCCCGTCTGGGCTCCACTTGGGACTATGAATCAGGTTCTTCTTTTCCTTCGTAACCTGTTTCATTCCTGACCCATCCATGTTCATTATCCAGAGGTTGGAAATGCCGCCGCGGTCGGAAATAAAGGCGACCTTTGAACCATCCGGGCTGACCGCTGGGTGTATGTTCCATGCAAAATCCTGCGTAAGGGACTGCGCCTCGCCGCCGCTCATTGAAGCCACATAGATATCACCCAGCATGTCAAAAACGAATCTGTCCCCGGAGGGTGTAACGTCGAGACTGGACCAAGTGGTTTCATCCGTATCGATTGCAACGGACTTAAGCTCAAAAGGCGGGTTTAAGACATTCCATTTCTTTTTATCTTTTTCTGCGGCTTTATCCTGCGGAAAAACAGCGGAAGTCAGAAACAGCAACAAGCAGGCAGAAAAACAGGCAGATTTAGAGACGATCTTAAACATAGTTATACCCTTCCTCGTATGGACACTTTTTTGATTGAATAGACAATAAATATACGAAAACCTTGCGGAATTGGCTAATCGCAGACGGTTCCGGCATCAGTGTTTCGTTTTGGGAAATCGAATGGAAAGACGCAGATATTGGCTTTGACTATCCTTTAGCGGTTGTAAATACGGTTTGCTTCTACCAATCGAGAACCCGAAACGTGGAAAGGCGGAAAACCGGCAGGCGGGAATATCGAACTGTCTTTGTTGCACACCGGATTCTTCAAGCCCGCTTGAGCAGGTTCCGCGCAACAGAGACAAGGATTCATAGGATTGCTCAGTAGTCCAGACGCTCAGACCGGTGCTGTTCACAAGCAGAGGTCTGTTTGTCACAGTTCCCCATCTGGTCCTGTAGGAATCCTACAAAGAGGTTTGTTGCAAAATATGTCAGGTAGCCAATCAGAAAGCATAGAGTGATCACTACCGCGGCAAGAGCTGCCTTCCCTTTCATTTCAACGTTCTCCTTTAAGCAAGCTGTTATCGAATTATTGCTCTATAAAGGTCGGAGAGACTTCACGTTGTTTTCGAAAGTTGAGAGGAGTATATCACACCTTTTTTTTCAAGTATCGAAGCTTTAGATCAACCGGGTTCCGCTAAACCAAAGGCCCTTCGGTAGAGAACAGCAGCACATTGGATTCCGGGCCGAGTCCAAGAAAATCACGGTATTCCGAACACTCCGAATCCTGCATCAGCTCGTAAAGAAGTCCGGCCGTAACCGCTCCGGAGACTCCTGATAGAACGGCCGGATCGTCACCTGTCGGCTGTGACAAAACCCGCATTCCGTCGAGCGTAGTTTCATCATCACAACTGACAAAGGCTGACGCGGTCTGCTCCAGCAATTCCCAGGCAGAAGAACTCGCACGCCCACAAGACAAACAAGCCATAAGCGTCTCATGCCGCCCTTCAATAGTAATCAGCCTTCCGTGTTTCGCGGACTCAAATACACAGGCGGCGCCTTGAGGCTCGACTATCACAAACTTTGGAACAGACTTTTCACGATAAGAATAGAACGCCCCAATGACTCCCGCAGCGAGTGATCCTACACCCGCTTGGATAAAAACATGTGACGGCCATTTCCATCCAGATTGCTCTAATGCCTCAGCAACCATGGTGAAATAACCTTGTGTTATCAGCTCAGGCACCTCCTCATAACCATCCCATGCGGTGTCCTGGATCAATACATGGCTCTCTGCCTTCGAAACACTAATCGCACACTCGATCGCGTTTTCATAGTTGATTCCACCTTCGCGCACCTCTGCCCCTTCTGCTTCAATCGCGGATATCCGCTTGGGATCGGCACCGTCCGGAATAAAAATTAACGACCGCGCCCCGACACGAGTAGCGGCCCAGGCGACCGCGCGTCCGTGATTGCCGTCTGTTGCCGTAACCAAAGTCACGTCAGTATTCGCTATCTCCAGTTTAGACAGACCGAAAGTCCGGGCGATTGCATAAGAAGCTCCAAGCGACTTGAAAGAGTTGAGTCCGAACCGAAAGCTCTCATCCTTAATGCGGATACTGCCGAGTTCGAGTTGATCGGCGAGACCTTTTAGCTCGGCCAGCGGTGTTTGCTCATAGCCCTCGATCGATCGATGAAAACTCAACACGTCTTCGCGCACGCCCGGTCCAGCAAATTTCAGCTGTGACGACATCGGATCTAACGACACCTTGTTTTGTAGAATTCGAATTCCCGGCATTTGAGTACGCTTTTGCAATTCAGACTGGGCTTTTTGAATCAGTTTCTTCAACCTGGTGTTTGCAAGTGACAGGAAATCACTCTACAAACGAATCTCCGGGAATAGAAACAAGTCCATTTCGCTTTCTTAAATAATATGCGTGGAATAATACTATCAATTCTTTTGTCTGCGGCATTTTTTGCGGTCGGTTGCGGTCCGGACAGTCCGGAAGGAACGGTTCTAAAAGGCAATATCAGTGGCACCAACGCTATCGCGGTGACACGTGTTGATGATCTCAACCGAAAGGCGATCACTATCGTTGGAAGGATCAATGTCGCCGCGGACGGCAGCTTTTCCGAGTCCCTGGATCGCTTCGAGCCAAATCTGTACGAGTTGAACTTCCCGAACGGGAAAAAGATGCAATTCGTAGTCGAAAGCGCAGAATCACTTGAGTTCAGAGGTGACGCTTCTAGACCCGAAACGATCAGGGTGAAGGGAGCGCCGGAAAACGAGAAATTCCTGAAATATGAAGAATTCAGAAAAGAATCGCTGGAAAGGCTCGTAAAATCGGTTCGAAAACAGATAGAAGAATTTCCGGACAAATCTAGTCTTGAATACGAAAGACTGGGACGCTTAGAGGTAACCAATTACAACAAGCACAGGTTGGAACTCCTCGACTTCGCTAAGAAGAACCTGCGAAACTCGATCGCGCTCTATCCGACTCTGACTCGCTGGCCGTATGATGCGGAGGCAATCGAACCGATCGTAAGAGAGTTTGAAAACGCACATCCCGAGTGGAAGGTTACGGCGGTTGTAAAAAAGAAGTTGGCAACGGTCAAGCAGACTTCGATCGGCGGAACGGTACCGAATATCAAGATGAGGGACGAAAACGGTACCGTGATGTCCCTTTACGATGTTAAAGGCAAACTTACGCTTGTTGACTTCTGGGGGAGCTGGTGCGGCCCGTGCCGGCGTGAGGCCAATACTCTGTCGGAATTATATGCAAAGTATAAACCCAAGGGCTTTGAGATTTATGGCGTCGGCCTGGAAAAAGAGCTCGAGCTATGGAAGAACGCAAAAGCTATCGATAAGAGAGTCTGGCCAAATGTTGTAAGCCTCAGAGAACTGGATACGGACGCCGCATATGATTACGGAATCACAGCCTTACCCGCGAACTTCCTGATCGATGAGAATGGCAAGATCATCGCGAGAGATATTCACGATGAGGAACTAGTGGCGAAGGTAGCTGAGATTCTTGGGGGATAGCGGGATAGCGGGATAGCGGGATAGCGGGATAGCGGGATAGCGGGATAGCGGGATAGCGGGATAGCGGGATAGCGGACG
>JABDKD010000030.1 GCA_013003215.1 Pyrinomonadaceae bacterium | reverse complement strand
CTACCTGCCTCCCTACCTACCCGCCTACCTACCTACCTACCCACCTGCCTACCTACCTACCTGCCTACCCGCCTTCACCCCGCGTCCCGTGCTAAAATCACGCAATGTCTTTAAGGACTGATTTCATCGTTATCGGAAGTGGTATTGCGGGGTTGCGGGCTTCGATCGAACTCGCTCAAAACGGCGCCGAAGTCGCCGTCCTGACGAAGTCCAGAGCCAGTGACTCCAACACTGAGTGGGCGCAGGGCGGAGTTGCGGTCGTGCTTTCCGATGATGATACTGCCGAACTTCATGAAGACGACACGCTTGTCGCCGGTGCCGGATTGTGTGACGAAAAAGCGGTTGAGGTTCTTGTTAACGAAGGAACTCGATATATCAAACAACTCATAGAATGGGGTACGGAGTTCGATCAGGAAGGCGGCAAACTCGTATTTACACGGGAAGCAGCGCACTCAAGAAGACGAATCCTTCACGCCCACGGAGACTCAACGGGCAAGGAAATCGTTCGTGCTTTGATCGCACGTGCGCGGCAGGAACCTGCGATAAATCTCTCGGCGTTTGCAAACACTGAGAGCCTGATTGTCGAAAATGGGCGCTGCATTGGCGTCAGATTCCTGGACCCGATTCTAAAGGCTCCTCGCGAAATCTATGCTAATGCCGTAGTAATGTGCGCCGGTGGTGCGGGGCAGCTCTATCAGCATTCTACGAACCCGCCCGGCGCTACAGGAGACGGAATGGCGATGGCCTTTTTTGCAGGGGCAGAGTTGGCGGACATGGAATTCGTCCAGTTTCACCCAACAGCTTTGAACATCGCGGAAGCTCCCAGGTTTCTTCTCAGCGAAGCTATGCGCGGTGAGGGCGCGATATTGCGCAATGCTCACGGGAAGAGGTTCATGACGGATTATGATGAGCGACTGGAACTCGCTCCTCGCGACATAGTGTCGCGTTCGATCGTTGCGGAGATGCGAAAGACGGGAACAAGAACCGTGTTTCTGGACATCACTGAAAAATCTGAAGGATTCCTGAAAGAGCGGTTTCCTAAGATATATGAAACCTGCAAGTATTATGGACTCAACATTTCCAGCGACCTGCTTCCCGTGTCACCTGCTTCTCACTACACGATGGGTGGCGTCCGAACGGATCTTTGGGGGCGCACATCGATAGAGGGTTTGTATGCTGCCGGGGAGGTCACATGTACCGGCGTACATGGCGCCAATCGCCTGGCATCGAATTCTCTCCTTGAAGGGCTTGTCTTTGGGGCCAGGTCCGGGGCCGCCGCACTCAAAGACTCAAAGTCGTTTGATCCCGGGGATTTGTCGGGAAAGGCTGTTGAAGCACGTGGAGATGAGACAAGTCCGACCCGTGATGAAGCCGTATTCAAAAGAGTTAAGCGTGTGATGTGGGAGAGGGTCGGAATCACTCGTGATGAGGAATCGCTGCGGCACGCGCTGTCGGAGTTTGAACACATTACAAGTGCGAATCTTTCCCGACGGGCCCGAAATTTTGTAACACTCGCAAACCTTGTAACGCGCGCCGCACTCTGGAGGAAAGAATCTCGGGGTGGGCACTTCCGTAGCGATTATCCCGACCGTGACAAAGCGTGGCGGATGCATTCGGTTCAGCGGGAAGGCAAGGCGATTTCGAAAAGCAAGAGCGTGGGCGGTTTTTGATATGAATACGAAGAGGGTCTTTTTATATCTTTTGATTGCGTCCGTTGCGGTAAGTGCTCTTTTGGGAATTGGCGTCATTTTGTTGGGACAGTTCGGTGAAACGGAGAGCCGGATTCTTGGAACTTCGCTGACAATAACGGTGATGAGTCTGCTTGGGCTTGCTTGCGGCGCGAATTTTGAATCGGGGCGTTTGAAGTTGGTGCCAATTGCCGGAATCGGCTTGGCCGTGATTTCAGCGTTGATTTGGATTGTAATTATCTGGTCGAACGCGGACGGCAGTGAATACGTTTTGAAGACCGTCTTTACGAGTACACTGCTGGCGACCGCGTTTTCGTATTCATCATTGATTAACTTCGCCGATTTGGAGAAGAAGTTCGTGTGGGCCCAGTATGCGGCATATCTCGCCGCCGCGTTCCTTGTGGGAGTGTTGCTGTATGTTATTTGGATCAACAACGAGCCAAACGAAGAAGTGATGGCTAGAATTATCGGCTCGAACTCGGTGTTGCTTGCTGCTTTGACCGTTATTGTCCCGATTTTTCACAAACTCAGCGGCCCGCCGGATGAAAAAGCGGCGCTGGAGAATGAGATTGAGTCAACGAGGGAGCGATTGAATGAGCTGGAAGAGCGGCTAGAGAGTTTTGAAGGTGAGCAGTGAGCGGTGATTCGAATGCCAACCGGAGGATTCAGTTCAGGGAGCGGTAGCGACCTGAAGGGCGATTGACCCAATGGTTTAGGTAGTTCGATGTTTTCGTGCGATCGCGGCTGAAACGACTGTTGAGGAATTCCGGATCTTTCTTACAGGAGCGCGGACGGATCGTCCACCTGAGCGACATTTGTCGCGAAAAACGTATTTCGATCGTCGCTGACGCGACGAAAAACGCGGGTCACGTAAATACCGTGGCCTGAAGGCCACGGCTAGCAGACCTCCTGTCCCTTCGGGACGGTAGAGGAAATCCGGATTTCAAAACCTGGAACTTTGAACCAATACAAAGAATGGAACTGACAGAAAACCTTTCGATGGCGGCGATACTCGGATTCGGATTTGTGCTTGGGCTAAAGCACGCGGTCGAGGCCGATCATTTGGCTGCGGTCTCAACGATCGTCGCGGAAAGGAAAAGCATTATTGGCTCAGCACTCATCGGCGGGTTCTGGGGCGTGGGCCACACGCTTTCACTGCTGGTGGTCGGTGCCTTGGTTATTTTCCTCAAACTACAGATCTCTGAATCGCTCGAGGCAAAGCTGGAAGCCATCGTTGGCGTGATGCTGGTGATCCTCGGACTTAACGCTTTGCGCAAACTCCGCTCGAAGAGTCCGATTCATCTTCACACACATGAACACGAGGGCCATGAGCACACACATATTCACGCACACGAAGAAGGCAAGGAAAGCGAAAGCCATCATCTCGCCCGCATGACTCCACGGTCAGTCGCCATTGGAATGGTTCACGGGCTTGCGGGCAGCGCGGCTTTGATGCTCCTTATCGTCCCGACCATTGACTCTTCTTTGACGGGACTTCTTTACATTGCTGTGTTTGGTCTTGGATCTATCGGCGGAATGATGCTGATGAGCCTGATTATTGGCTTGCCGATCCATCTGACGGCGGGTCGATTTGAACTTCTTAACAAAGGAATGCTGCTGGTTGCGGGGCTGTTTAGCTGCGCGCTTGGGCTGTTTATCGTTTACGAGAAGCTCTTATGAGCGGTGAGCGGTGAGCGGTGAAGGGTAAATAGTTGGGCAAAAAGGCGTTGCTTTCAGAGTAAACTCCCCATGCGACAAAAAAGGTTCGACCCGAAGGTCGAACCTTGATCTTTTGACCTTGAACTACAGTTACGCGGGTTCGCTTGTTATGTGCGGGCCACCGTCGTCGTGCTTGTCCCTTTCCGATCTCAGGAATCCCGCAACGAGGAACGATAGAATCAAAGCAAGTGCGGCACCTCCGAACGACCAGATAGCAACACTTGAAAATAGTCCTACAAGCGTTTCCTGTTTCGCCTCAAACTCGCCGGCTACGATCCCGCCGACAAAACTGCCAAACGAGGTAGCCAGGAACCAGACACCGAGCATCAATCCAACCATCTTACCCGGAGCCAGCTTGGTCATTGCGCTAAGTCCAACCGGGCTCAGGAACAACTCACCGATCGTGTGAAGCAAATAAACGACAACCAACCACATCGGGCTGACTTTGCCTGCGCCGGTCAAACCGGATGCATATGCAAGTACCACAAATCCCAGCGCCAGGAAGAAAAGTCCTAGCGAAAACTTAAATACATCGTTTGGCTGTTTGTTGCCCCACTTGATCCACATTATTGAGAAAAGTGGTGCCAGAGCGACGATCATGATCGCGTTTAACGACTGGAACCAGGCCGCGGGAATCTCGAAAGATCCAACCATTCTTTCGGTCATCTGCTCGGCAAAGAGGTTCAGGCTGGAGCCCGCCTGCTCAAATCCCATCCAAAACAGGGCTGCAAAACAGAACAAGACGATGATAATTCCGACGCGCTTCCAATCATCCAGTGTCAGTTTGTCCTGCATTCCTGTGAGAAGAACGCCGATCAAGCCACCGATGATCATTACCGGAGGAAGAACAAACTTTAGCGCCGACGCCAACCGGTCTGCAATAGGCATAGAAGCATCGAGATACAGGAAGACGTACCCTGCAACAATGGCGATGCAAACAGCCACAAGGACGCCTAGTTGAGCAAGGAATGCAGGGCTCGCGCTGCTTTCAGTAGCTTCAGACTTCACCGGGGCCTCACCAACACCCTTGAGCCTTTCACGCCCAACTACATATTGGATCAAGCCGAAAACCATTCCCACACCGGCAGCAGCGAAACCGTAGTGCCAGTTATATGCGGCGAGAGCGCCACAGATCAAAGGAGCGGCGAAAGCACCGATGTTGATTCCCATGTAAAAGATCGAAAACCCACCGTCACGCCTTGCGTCGCCTTCTTCGTAAAGATCGCCAACCATCGCGCTGATGTTTGACTTAAGAAAGCCGGTACCGACCGCAACAAGAACAAGTCCCGCGTAAAACGCAGGATCTGCGGGTATCGCGAGCGTGAAGTGACCGAGCGCGATAATCACACCGCCAATGAAGGTTGCTCGTTTGGCGCCTATAAACCGATCTGCGATCCATCCGCCAATCAAAGGAAGGAAATACACCGAAGCTGTATAGAAACCGTAGATCGCCGCAGCGGTCTTCGTATCAAGGGCCATCCCGCCCTTGGATAGCTCAGCCGTCATATACAGAATGAGGAGTGCGCGCATTCCGTAGTAACTGAAACGCTCCCACATTTCTGTGAAGAAAAGCGTTGAGAGCCCACCCGGATGACCAAAGAAACCTTTCGTCTGCATCGGTTGTGCAGAATCTTGTACTGCGCTCATAGATTTTTCACCTAATTGATTTGAACTGGGAAGAAATTAAGGCAAAATATAGCAGATACATAGGTTAAATCAAAGCGTTTCTTCATTTGGGGCCACGGGTTGTTGATTGATGAAGCGCTAATTCAAGGAGCCCGTAAAATGATTCTCGCAATTCTCTTCGCAATACTCGGATATCGCGCCGCAGGGAAATCCGGCCGGCCAAAGATCTTATGGGCAGTTATTTTGGCAATAGCATTTCTCGCGGTCCAGGTTGCGGTTTTTGCCGTGGGGGTATTCGGTGTCAGGTCGTTGGGCTGGGATCCAACTGTTTTCACAAAGTACGAATGGCCGCTGAACCTAGGCGGGTGGTTGTTGGGAGTCCTCGTATGTTCCGCGATTCTCTTTTTTTTGGGGAAGTCTGCGGATCCCGGGAGTTTGGTTGAAGAGACGCCCGCTCCGGACGAACCTGTTGATGCGTAGTTGTTGCTAAATGGGCCAGGAATTCAGATCTACGAAGTCTTTGGGATTTGCAGCAGGGCTTCTTCTGTTGGCCAATGTGGCATTTGACGGTTTGGAGTTCGTTCTCGAACTCGTCCAAAGAGCCTACTTCCCGGGGATCTGGTTTTCGCAAGATGACTTTTTGACCGACGCAGAAGCCTTCTTTACGATGGGGTATTTTGCGGCGTTGCTCGCATCAGTTGGCGTTTTCATTGCCGGTTCGGTTGTTTTTCTCATCTGGTTCAAACGCAGTTATGAGAATTTGGAAGCGTTTCAGGTCGAAGGGCTTAGCACGACTCCGGGATGGGCTGTCGGGCATTGGTTTATTCCGTTTCTTTGGTTCTATTTTCCGTTCAAGATAATGAACGAGATATATAATGGAAGTGATCCAGACGCGGGTGAACTTAGGATTTCCAATACCTCGACGGGCGTGATCCGCGGAATTTGGTGGGCACTTTGGGTCTCCTTGAGCATTATAGGGAACATAACCCTGAGGATTTCGCTCAACACAGAGGACCCTGCGACCCTGGAACTTGCGCAGACTATAGACATTATCGCTCTCCCGTTTTGGATGATCTGCGGATTGCTGGCATATCGGATCGTCAGGGAAGTGACATCAAGACAGGAAGCGATCGGTGCGGTGGCAGACAGCCTTGTACCACCGGAACCTCCGGTATTTGGAAGATAAATGCAGATTTTTAGAGATACAGGCGAAGAACTTGAAAGACGTTGGCGTAAAGCGGGATATGACGAAAAGGTATTTCCGAGCATTGCGGCAGATGTACTTGGATCAGCAGATATTCCCTCGAAGGTAAATGCGTGGGAACTCGTTGAATGGATATTGGGCCAAACGGAATTGCCGGTGCAGCAGGATCTATACGGGAAGTTTGGAGACCCGCCGATCACGCTCTTCAATGGCCCCAGATTCCAATTCGACGTTTATTTCTGGCTCGAGGGCACAACCGCAGTTCACCAGCACTCATTTTGTGGGGCTTTCCAGGTGTTTCATGGCTCAAGCCTTCACAGTCAGTACAAATTTGAAACTGATCGGGATCTAAACTACTTCGCGAGGGTGGGGCAGACGGTCCTCGAATCGTGCAACATTCTGAATGTCGGGGATGTTCAGGAAATACAACCCGGCGAACAGTACATCCACGCGCTGTTCCATTTGGATCAACCTTCCGCAACCGTAATTGCAAGGACCACCCTCAGTGCGTTGAACATGCCGCAGTACTCGTATTTTAAACCAGGGTTTGCAGCCGATCCGTTTTTCGAAGCACCGATCACCGTTAAGAAAATACAGTTTTTGAGCGCTGCGATAAGGTCCGACTACGAGCATGCAGACCGGTTAATTGAGGAATTTGTACGCTCGAATGATTTCCACACGTCATTTCAAATGCTCCAGGGGCTCAGGCCGTTGTTAAGGCAGGCGACGTTTAAGGAAGTTTTCGGAATTGATGCCGCAGGAGACCGGTTTGACCGAATAGTCTCGGTCGTTGAAGAGGTACATCCTGATTTGGGTGACCTGCCTCGGAAGCTCTTTACAGAGACCTTGCGGCTCGAGAACATCATTGCGCTGCGTAACATCGTGAGCGATCCGGAGCATCGCTTTTTTCTGGCCTTGCTGCTAAATGTGGATCATTTGGAAATGGTTCTTTCTCTAATCAAAGAGCGGTTTCCCGATACTGATCCGAAGGAGAGGTTGCTGGACTGGGTGTCGGATCTTGGAAATACACGGGTGATCGGTGACCAATATCCTAACGCACTTGGAATCGCGGATTTTGACGATTTTGATACGGCTGTTCTTGAGGAATTGATTGGCGGAAGTTCCGTCGAAAAGATCATAAGTTCTTTACTTGGTGATGCCGCCGGTGAAGCTGAATCTCAACGAGTTGCGTCGAGTATAGAAAAGCTAAAAAACTCGAGTGTGTTTGGAAGGTTATTGGAAAAGTGAAATCCCGGCCGCCGAGGAGGGGATGGGACCGGGATTTCTGACTAAGTAGTGTGCTCCTTGTGTTAGCAACACTATTTAGAATTACTCCATGAATAAATGGTTGCCTATAGAAAAAGAGGGCCGGATTTCCGGCCCTTCTCACGTTATTGAGTGATGGTTGGCACGTCACCATTGATTCCGAACGCGTTTACCGTTACAGATGAGTCGGCACTGTTGAATATGTACCAGACACCTGTGGCGGGTCTAAATACCGCGATATCGGTTTCATTATCACCATCGTACATACCGGCTACAGGAATATCTCCGTCAATTCCGAACTTCTGAATATGGAAGCTTCCATCGCTCGAATTGTAGACATACCAGACACCTGTGGCAGGTCGGAAGATAGTGCGGTCGTTCTTACCGTCACCATCAAAGTCTCCGCTTATGGGGATATCACCATCTATTCCCCATTTCTGGATTGCTACCGCTCCGTTTGAACTCTGGTACGTGTACCAAACTCCTTCCGATGGCCTGAAGACTGTGATGTCGGACTTGCCGTCGCCGTCAAAGTCACCCGATAGCGGTATGTCATCTGGAAGCCCGAACGCCAGGATAATGTATCCGGTGTTATTGCTCTTCTTGACATACCAGGTACCATTGGCCGGCCTAAACACCGCAAGATCGTTCAAACCGTCACCGTCGAAATCGCCTCGAATCGGCTTATCTGAAGCGAATCCGAATTGCGTTTCTGTAGTACCTCCATCAGAACTATGTCTGATTTTCCAGATACCCGCGCCGTTTTGATTCTGGAAAACCGCATGATCGGTTTTGCCATCGCCGTCAAAATCGGCTGATACCGGAACGTCACCGGGATTTCCGAATGTAGATGCGGAGAATCCTTCCGAGTTCTGCGAATACCAGGCTGCAGTTCCCGGTCGGAATACTGCCAGATCGTTGCTGCCGTCGCCGTCAAAGTCGGCACTGTCTGAGTGCTGAATTAACGTTCCGCGAATCTCACCGCCCGGATTGTTCTGGCTTGCGATCGTCGCTATCCAAAGACCTGCACGCAGTTGGTCAACCTGGGCCTGAGTAACGGGTATTGTCGCTGTAACGAAATGCCCGTCAGTGCCGCCGATTGTTCCAAAGTCGTGGACGAGTACCAGGTCCCCGAGGTCAGCCTCGATTCTGGCAGAAGTTTGCGCGCTCGATAGGTCATGGAATTCGCCCTCAATGGTTGCCATGGTCTCGTCCGCATTTAGGGTTACTTCGACCTCGCCTCGCGCATTTGTTGAGACAGGCGGCGTCATTCCGCTACCCGATGGATGGGTCTCAAAGTACCTTGCCTGTGAAGGCGAAGGGCTTGGAGATGGTGAAGGGCTTCCTGTAGGTGTCGGACTTGGGGTCGGATTCGCGGCACTAAAGGTGCCGGATAGAATTACTTCGCCGTTAAAGAACAATTCGATGACTTCACCTCCTGTTATTACAGGCACGTTATCTCCGCGGTCACTTCTCAGGCGAAGTCGGCTTTCACCGTCGCTTTCCAGGCTCATCGTTCCAACCTGCGTTCCTTCAACATTCACGATGAATTGCGAGCCAGCATCAAGATTGATCTGCCTGATTCTGATTTCAAGCTCTGTCCGGCTGCTGTGAATCTCGTACGCTGCGTATCCGCGTGGAAGTACGCCGTTAATTGTGGATCCAGTCAGCGCGGCATAGATGTCATTGTCGCCAGGACTCGGGCTCGGGGATACTGTCGGGCTCGGACTCGGAGATACAGTCGGGCTCGGAGACGCTGTCGGACTCGGAGACGCTGTCGGGCTCGGACTCGGAGAACCTGTGGGGCTTGGACTCGGCGAGCTTGTCGGGCTCGGTGTAGGATTGGGCCCGCCGCCGCCGAGAACGCCGCTAACTACCAACGTACTACCATTAAAAACCTCTACGAGATCGCCGTCTTCCGTTACCGGAACCGTGTCACCGTCGGAAGTGCGAAGCTTAAGACGGGCTCTGCCGTCAACGTCTGTAGCCGCTGAGCCAACACTGGCGCCGTTTATGCGGCATTCTAAAACTGTTCCTGATGGAAATGAAGTGTCCTCGACCTCACATTCGAACTCACGGTCTCCACTGGAATACAGCTGATATTCTGCGTTCCCATGCGGGTTAACTGAACCCGTGGGTGACGCAAGATTCGCGGTTCGTACAAGAATGGGAACACCGCCTCCAAGAGTTTCATTCGAAGCTTGAGTTACCATTGAAATTGGCCCTATGGAAAGCACCGCCAATGCAAACATGACGGTTAGCAGGTTCCATAAGTGCCTGCGTTTAATTGTATTTTTCGTTTTTATCATTATTCAAAACCCTTCCTTATTTGTTTTCTGAGCCCGGTAACTCGTCATTATCAAAGCTCTTCAATAGAACAGTGCGGGGTTAGAGAGAAAAAAGACGAAAGATGAAAAAAAGTCCTTTTTTGACAAAAAAAAGACGGCGCCAAAGCACCGTCTCAGAGTTAGTCGTTTCCAACTGTTATTTCTTGATAGTCCTATTTGGTTTTCTTGCAGCTGCATCTTCGGGAACGCCGCAGTCAATAATTGCGTTGAGAGCGCAAACTGCGTCCAGCCTCGATGTGCGAACCGGATAAGCGGCGGGATTACTGGGACTCACAGGACGGACGAACTCCCAGGGAATCCCCGTATCGTCAATTCGGTTGACGATTTGCTCGGGGTTGAGACTCGGTTCGTTCGATTTGATTAGTGCGGCGATACCTGCCGCAATCGGGGAGGCCATAGATGTGCCGTTCCAGGCGGCATATCTGCCGTTCGGAATCGCACTAATGATCCCCACGCCGGGTGCAACTGAACGGATGAATCGCGGGTCTTCTCCTGTTTCCGAGGACATTGTCGAGAACGTGGCGAGCTGGTCAGTTTTAGTACTCGCCCCAACACCAAGCTGAGGACTCATTCGGTTACCTGCCGGATAGATCCGATCTGAATTTCCGCCGTTTCCGGCACCCGACACGACAGTGATGTCGCTAAGCTGGCTTATTGTCTTGCCATCGAGCGTCATTCCATCGTCACAAGCTTCGATAATGTCTTCGAGAAAATCGGCATTATCAGGATACCCGATGCTCAGGTTGATGATGTCTGCACCGTTCTCTGCAGCAAATATGACGGCCTGTGCGATGCGCCACAATTCGCCCTCTCCGCTCTCATCCAGAACTCGGATAGGCATGATTTTGGCATCCGGAGCCGTAAGTGCCACGATGCCCGCCACGTGAGTCCCGTGCCCATAAACCGGATTCGTATAAAACTGGCCGACTTCAGAAGGATCGTTATCGTTGTCCACAAAATCAAAACCGGGAACAAGGCGTCCTTCGAATGCCGGGTGATCAAGATCTATTCCGGTATCGATCACAGCAACCGTAACGCCCGCGCCCTTGGAAATCTGATGAGCTTCCTTTAGACGAATCTTTCTCTGAAACCAATTCCTCTTATATGCCTTCGAGCTTCCGCCGATCGCCCAGGAGTGTCCGATTGCCCATGAATGTCCCTGAGTCCAAGGAAGACCGCTGCGTTCGACAGTTGAAAACTTGCGATTGACTTCAATTTTCGAAATACGGGCATCGCCCTGCATTGCAGCGATGACTTGAGAGGGAGTGTTTCCGTTTGTAATTAGCATGCGGTAGGTCGCAGGTGTGCCGACCAAACCTAAGGGACTTGGATCCAGTCCATATTGTGTCGCTATTGCGGCAATATCGTTCCCCGGCGCGAGTTCGAACAGTACCTCATTCGGGACGCAGTCTGGACACGGATCACCACCTGTAATCACGGGTTGTGATCTTGCCGATAAGTTCGCCGGTGTGAATAGCAATGCCGCTATAAAAAAGGCCAGAACAACAAAACTTTTGATTGATAAGTAATTCATATCTTCCTCGAAAACCGGTTCTCCTGCCGTACAGTGTTCCGGAACGACGAAAAAAGACATTCACAAAAACTATTTGCCGATTATAACAAACGGGGACCAATAATATGGGTGATATCCGTGCGAAATTAGTTGCCTTTGGGCAACTCGAAGTGCTTTCAAGGGATTTCGATGGTCATTGTATTCCGCATAGAATTCTTTCATTAACTCAACCGTGGATGCGTCATTAACGGTCCACAGGCTCATGACCACGTTTCTGGCGCCTGCTCCAATAAAACCTCGCGAAAGCCCAAGGATTTCTTCACCGGCATAAATACGGCTCAAACCGGTTTCACAGGCACTAAGAGTCACCAGATCAGCATTTAGACGACTTTTCGAAATGTCCTCGACCGTTAGAAAGCCATCGGCCAAACGCAGGTTGGAGAACATCGGATTGTCAGCTCTAAACTCACCGTGACATGCGAGATGAATGTCGCGAGCGGTACCGGCATGATCGAAAAACACTTTGGTTCCCGCTTCTTTCCCCGTAAAGACCGATGAGTTCTGAAGGCTGTCAGACGCTGCTTTTCCTTCGATTGTGATCTGTGGAGATTTCTCGTCCGCATATGCGATCACGAGCGACCTGTTTTGGCTTAATGATTCGGTCGACTGTAGCTCGAACCAAATCGCCGCGCTCGGCGAAAGTAAAACCTCACTTTTTTCCACCAAGTACTGTTTTCCGTCAAACAAAGCATTAAACGGAACATAAAACAGTGGGCCAACCGGGACTATAACGAGGGATTGGTCCTCCATTTCCGTTTCCAAGGGACGTATCAGCAAATCATACAATTCCCCGAGATACGCGTTGGTTCTTTCTCTCAGTTGATCATCAAATCCCTTCTGGTCACCAAATCTCAGTGTTTCAAACTGAAAACGGAGTCCTTCAATGAGCTCGATAATTTCATTCTCCGTACCGATTTCTTGAAAATGACGAATTCCGTTTTGATCAAGAACAAAAGCCGCAATCGAACTATTTACTACATGAAACTCAATAAGCGTTTTTGAGACTCCTAACAAATTCTGAATTCTTTCGACGAACCCATCCCATGTCGGGGCTGCTATATCCGCACTGTTTGATTCGCTAATGTTTGAGCGGGAAAGATTTATGCTCGCAAGTTTTTGTTCGAGATCTTCGATCCTTTCACGCAAGTCGACGTCATTATTCCCATCTTTGGCGAGTCGACTGTAATACCAATTGAGTTTTTCCCTGATGGACTTTTCTTCTTTCCC
Organism: Pyrinomonadaceae bacterium; assembly: GCA_013003215.1. Classification (GTDB taxonomy): domain Bacteria; phylum Acidobacteriota; class Blastocatellia; order Pyrinomonadales; family Pyrinomonadaceae; genus Aridibacter. The sequence goes on along the minus strand of JABDKD010000030.1, from coordinate 23,853 downwards.
TTCAGCGGTTGATTCACCGCCATTCAGTTTTTCGAAAAGGGTTCTGGCTCTCGAACGCTCTGTAAGCACAAAGGCTTCTGCGATTTGATCGGTTTCAATAGCAAGTTCTGCGGACAGCTTGTAAGGAGCCAGTTTGTCCGCAAGGAATGACATACGGAAAATCTCGGCAGGTATCGGATCTCTGAGTTTTTCCACCGTGTCGATTGCTTCGCTGAGAAACTTCTTCGCACTTTCAAGACTTCCTTCCGAAATTGAGATTTTCGCCAGTGAAACGAGTGCGTTCGTGACGAGGTTCTTTTGTTCGGTGTCTCCTGCCAGGTCGAGGACAGTTTCGAACAATTTCCGTGCCGAATCCGCCTCACCGGATTTGCGGAGAAGTTCGCCTCGAAAGAATTCGGTCTCGAGTGCAAGTCGTGGATGCTCTTCCCTATCGATTAAACCCAGGACGGCGTTAAGTTCGTCCATGGCCGCGGTACGATCTTTCGAATTGTTCAACAATCGTGCCTTTAGAAGTCTTGCGGATGCTGAACCCGATGGGTTCGACTCAAGTTCGAACAATTCCAATGCTCTCTCGAGTTCAGCCGCGGCTTTCGCGTATTCCCCGGTCTGAACCGAAAGCCTGCCGTAATTCAACCTCGCACGGGCTTCCTCTCCTCTCAAACCATAATCACTCAGTTCTTTTGTTACACGGTCATATATGGCGGACGCTTCGTCGGTCAAATTAAGAAGCTGATGGACTTCCGCTATTTCAAGGTCGGCGATAACAGACCGGTGCGGCATTTCGATCTCGTCGTACTTCTGTCGGGAAAGCTCCAGGTTTCGAAGCGCTTCCCCATACCTTCCGCGATAGGTCTGGAGGTTTCCAAGGCTCGCAAGCAGTTCTGCTTCGGTCAGATGTTGGTCCTCGTCGCGCGCGATCTCAAGTGCTTCCACATATCTCTTTTCAGCCTCATCAAAGCGGTTTAGTTCGGCGAGTGCGATCGCAAGGTCGTTCTCAGCCATAAGCAGCCAACTGGATTCACCCAATTCGCGAAAACGTTTGCTCGCGGAGATGCAATACTCAAGTGATTCACTGTGTTTTCCTTGTCTGGAGGAGATAATCGCGAGATTCATTTCGATTTTACCCGCGGCAAGAGCGTCATCTTGCTCAACGAAGACGGCGAGTGCTTCGTTGCCGGTCGAGACCGCTTCGTCATATCTTCCCAGAAGCCCCAATGGAATGAGTTGTGCGACCTTGGTCTGAGCCGCCTCGGTTTTCCTGTCGATGACCAGAAAGGACTTCGAGGCTGCGCTTAGATGAGTTAGCGCATCGTCTAATTTGCCCTCTGTAATCTCGGAAATTCCTTGTATCCAATCAGTTAGGGCCTGTACTTCGGGTTCGTCAGCTTCCGCGTTTATAAGTTGAAGTACCGTGTTAGCACGCCTCGCGGAGCGAGGTTCATTTGTCCAAAGCTCATAGCAGCGGTCTTTTACAGCGTAGGCAAGTTCTAAATGACCGATCCCGTCGGAATCGCGCAAACAGCGGGTTGCCTCTTTTGCGTCTGAGGCGGCAAGTAAGCGTTCGGCAATTTGTTCAGCGGTCATTGTGAAATAATAACGAAAAACAGGCGAACCGTTCTATCACGGTTCGCCCAAAACATTGCTTAGAAGTTGTATCTCAAACCAGTTCGAGCCCTTTCAGGACAATGTCTATATTGTCTCCGCGGATACTAAGATCGTAAGTACCGGGATCCAGATCGACTAAAACGAATGCCCCGAACTTGTCCACATTTGCGATTTGTCCGCTTATCTCAACGCGAGCGTTTTCCCAGTTACGGCCGAGAATCTGACCTCGAACATCAAACGTATCCGTTTTAGCTGAAACTCTCAGATCAACTCGATTGTCGCCTGCTTCAAAAAGCATTTGCCGAACCTTGCCTACGGAAGCCGATCTTTCACCAAATGCGGCACCCGGTCCAAGTTCTCTTATAAGCGTTGCCACGATTGTCTTAAGCATTCCCGGTTGCTCATTCAGCCGCGATTTGAATAGGTTCTTTGACCACAGTACCGAGTCCGCCGGTGCATCTATCGAATCGTCGGTCTGCATAAGATTGATTATCTTTTCGATTTTTTCTTCAGAGTTTTTCATGGTTTCGGTCAGGCTCTAATTTCCTTCCTCAACATGACAGTGTGCTCAATACTCGAAAAAAGACGAGTATTAGGATCTGGACAAAACTTTTTCAAGTTTTTTTAGACATCGGCTTCTTAATGGACTAATGCTCGTGGCCCCAACACCGATTGCTTCCGCAACTTCAGCATAACTCGCTGCGGGTTCCGTCAGATAGATCATTGACAGAATCTTCTGGCACCTTTCTTCGAGTTTTCCAAGCGCCGTTCGGATAAGGTGTTGTTGCTCCAGTTGCACCAGCGAATCTTCCGCCAGGGGTGCGTCGTCTTTTAAGTTGGACATCTCTAATTCCATCTCTTCTTCAGTATCGGGAGAATAGATGCCTTTGTTCTTTCTGACGACCGCCCATGTCTTGAATTTTGACGTTGTCACAAGCCAGGAACGGATCTTCTCGGGTTTTTCGATCTCATCCAGCTTTTCAAAAAGTGTGAGAAACGTCTCCTGCAAGACATCCGCTGCTTGAGCCTCACTCAGACCGGATCTGCGCGGAATAGCGAACACGAGCCTTTGATAACGATCGACCAGATCATTCCAGGCGTTTTCATCACCCTTGCGACAGGCTTTGACAAGAGTCGCGTCTTCGCGTTCCTGGTCTTTTGCTTTGAATGCCGATGTTCCGCTCATATGACTGTCATGATCTCTTCGAGTTCCTTACGTTCAAAGTCCGGGACCTTCGCGTCCGGCGATGGATAACCGACAGGGATCAAGACATACGGAACTTCGGTCTTTGGCCGACCCAGAATCTCCTGCAGGAACTTCATAGGCGAAGGGGTATGGGTAAGAGTTGCGAGTCCCATGTTATGCAGTGCCGCGAGCAGCATTCCAACGGCGATTCCAACGGATTCCTGTGAATAATAAGTCGGTTCGGGTTCTCCGAGATCGCTTACAGAAGTAATCCTAAACACAACTATTAAATACGGAGCGATCGTTAAAAACGGTTTGTGTTCATCGGTTCCGATCGGTGCCAGTCTTCGAAGCCATCGGTCCGGCATGCGGCCGTGATAGCTTTCATACTCTTCCTTTTCGGCAGCTTCTTTGATTCTCGCCTTGATATCGGGATCCTGAACGACTACGAAGCGCCATGGCTGCATGTGAGCACCGGAAGGGGCTGTGCCGGCTGTAAGTATAGCTTTTTCAATAAGTTCAAATGGTACCGGTTGATCCGTGAAGTCCCTCACAGTTCTACGACTGTTTAGTATCTCAAAAAATTCGTCAGCCGCTTCGATCTGTTTTTCGACAGGTTCGATAATTCTGAAGTTTAGATCAATGAATCCGGGATCATTAATTTCGCTTGCCATATGAGGAGTAAATTAGCACAGGACGGGGGGAGAGTGCGAGATGGCGCGTGTTTAGGAGGGAAGGAGGGTAGGTGTGCAGGTAAGCAGGTAAGCAGGTGAGCAGGAAAGCAGGAGGGAAGGAGGGCAGGAAGGAGGGAAGGTGTGCAGGAAAGAAAGGGAGCAGGTATGCAGGAACGTAGTTGTGAAGGGGCGCGGGAGAGCGACCAGCCCTCGTAGAGGGCGACAGCGTGTAGCCCGTAGTGAGGGCCGACAGGCCAAGCTACGGGAGTGTATGAGTGAAGGAGGCGACCAGCCCTCGTAGAGGGCGACAGCATGTAGCCCGTAGCGAGGGCCGACAGGCCAAGCTACGGGAGTGTATGAGTGAAGGAGGCGAGCAGCCCTTGTAGAGGGCGAAAGCGTGTAGCCCGTAGCGAGGGCCGACAGGCCAAGCTACGGGAGTATATGAGTGAAGGAGGCCACCAGCCCTTGTAGAGGGCGAAAGCGTGTAGCCCGTAGCGAGGGCCGTTAGGCCAAGCTACGGGAGTGTATGAGTGAAGGAGGCCACCAGCCCTCGTAGAGGGCGACAGCATGTAGCCCGTAGCTTGGCCTGTCGCGCTCTTTGCATTAGAAACGAAAGAATGGGTGATTGCCAACGGAGGCTCTGCCCGAAGATGCCTACGAATCAAATTCCGCGACCACGGGTGTGTGGTCAGACGGTCGTTCCCAACCGCGGGGATCGCGGTCGATCCAGCAATCCTTTGCTTTCTTGGTCAACGGCGACGAAGTCCAGATGTGATCGATGCGGAGTCCCTGATCGCGTTCGAAGGCACGAGTCCTGAAGTCCCACCAGGACCATTCTTGCGCATAGGGGTGAAGCTCACGGAAGAGATCGGTAAAGCCCCATTGCATGACGTGGTACATCGCGGCACGCTCCGGTTTTGAAAAGTGGAGTTTTCCTTCCCAACGCGAGACGTCCCAGACATCGAGTTCGCCGGGAGCGACATTGAAATCACCGCAGAGCAAAACATCTTTATCGGTCGAACATGTATCGTCGAAATACCGGCGCAAACGCTGGAGCCAGTCGAGTTTGAAATCGAACTTGTCACTCCAGAGCTTTGTGCCGTTGGGGATATAGGTGTTGACGATATGGACCCCTTTGATATCGGCAGAGACAAAACGCTTGGGCGCTTCTTCGTCATCGTCCGGGAAGTTCAGCTGAGCGTTTTCTATCGGGTACTTGGACAGAATAGCGACACCGTTATACGACTTTTCGCCAATAAAGGCCGACTCATAGCCGGCTTCTCTAAATTCCTCGACCGGGAAATTCTCATCGACGCACTTCGTCTCCTGCAGACAAAGTACGTCGGTCTTTGTATCGGCCAGCCACTTCAGGGCGTGCTCAAGCCTTACGTTTATCGAGTTTACGTTCCAGGTCGCAACCTTCATATTTCATTGACCATTGACCATTGACCATTGAGTCCGGTCTAAAAAGACCGGAGTTCAGGGTTCTGCGTTCAGAGTTCAGAGATGTAACGAACCGAGCCCTTCCAAGAAAAAACATAACGCGTGTATTTGCAAGCATTTATGCGGTCGACACTTATTGCGGCCATGAAGTGATTCCACTAAGAATAGTGATTCATGACTTTTTAGAGTGGACTCACCATTGACCATTGACCGGCTATCTTTCCGCGCCTTCGCGCCTTCGCGCCTTCGCGCCTTCGCGCCTTCGCGTCCCCGCGTCCCCGCGTCCCCGCGTCCACTAGGACAGCCCAACAATGTTCCCGTCTGCATCGATGTCGATCTTCTCGGCGCCCGGTACTTTCGGAAGGGCCGGCATCGTCCTCATCGCTCCGCAAATCGGGTAGATAAACCCGGCCCCGACACTTGCACGCACTTCGCGGACAGGGAATGTGAAGCCCGATGGCGCACCGCGCAATGTGGGATCGTGGCTGATGCTGAGGTGGGTTTTCGCCATACATATCGGCAGGTCTCCAAATCCGTTTTTCTCATAACTACGGATCTGTTTGTTCGCCTTGGGCGTATACCTAACGTCTTTCGCACCGTAAATTTTGGTCGCGATCGTCTCAATTTTGTCTTTGATCGGCTGGTCGAGTTCGTACAGAAAATTGAATTCGCTCGGTGTTTCGGCCGCCTCAACCACCATTTCAGCCAATTCGATCGCACCCTCGCCGCCCTTTTGCCAGTGATAGGTCGCCGCAGCACCAAGTGCGCCCGCCTCGACGGAAATTCTCTTGACCGCTTCGATCTCTTCGGGATGATCCGAATCGAAGGCGTTGATCGCAACCACCGGCGTCACGCCGTGGAGCTTTATGTTCTCGATCTGCTTTTTGAGGTTCTCGCCGCCCGCCTCGACATCGGCGACATTGCACTCGAGCATTTCGGGCGGAAGTGCCCGACCGGCGACGATCTTGTATTTTCCGCTATGGGCTTTCAACGCCCTAATTGTTGCAACCAATACACATGCATCCGGTTTTAGTCCACTGTAACGGCATTTAACATTGAAGAACTTCTCAGCCCCTATATCCGCGCCGAAACCTGATTCGGTCAGGAGATAATCGCCGCATTTGGCTCCGATCATATCCGCGAGAATACTGCTGTTTCCGTGTGCAATGTTCGCGAATGGCCCCGCATGGATGATCGCAGGCGTATTTTCAAGTGTCTGCATGAGGGTCGGCCGAAGCGCGTCTTTCATTAACACGGTCATCGCTCCCGCAGCACCGATCATTTCGGCAGTTACCGGTTTCCGACCCTTGGACATGCCGATTACTATCCTGCCAAACCGCTCGCGCATATCCTGAAGCGAAGTCGTCAGTGCAAGGATCGCCATAACCTCCGAAGCAACCGAAATATCAAACCCGGTTTCCCGTGGAACTCCGCCATCGAGCTTTCCGCCAAGACCGACGACAACGTTTCTCAAGGCGCGATCATTCATGTCGACAACACGTTTCCAGGTGATGCTGTACGGATCTATCTTCAACGGGTTACCGCGCATCAGCTTGTTATCGATCATTGCGGCGAGAAGGTTGTTCGCCGCGCTCACGGCATGTATGTCACCGGTAAGATGTAGATTAAAGGTCTCCATTGGTACGACCTGGGAATATCCTCCGCCTGCGGCGCCTCCTTTAATACCAAACGTAGGGCCCTGGGAAGGCTGTCTCATCGTGATTACCGACCGTTTGCCAATGTGCTTCATGGCCTGGCCGAGGCCGACGAGCGTCGTTGATTTTCCTTCACCAAGCGGCGTCGGCGTGACCGCGGTCACATCGATATACTTGGCATTCGGTTTCGACTCGAGCCTCTTGACCGAATCGAGACGTATCTTCGCTACGTGCGAGCTTCCATAGAGATCGAGATCGTCAGAGCCGAGGCCCATCATGTCAGCAATTTCGGAGATATCCTTTAGGTTCGCCGCTTGGGCGATATCCAGATCATTTGGCATAGGTTTATTTTTTTGAGTTTCTTTCCCAGAAAACACCGTCGGAGAATCCCTGTATCGACGGGTTTTCAACTGCCATCTCGAGCCGCTTCTGCGCGATCAGGCAATAGTTTTCATCGGATTCGATACCAATATATTTCCGGTCCAGTTTCGAAGCGACCACAGGGGCTGTTCCGCTGCCGGCAAATGGATCGAGTACTAGGTCGCCGGGATTCGAACTCGCGAGCACGAGTTTGGCAACCAGTTTTTCAGGTTTTTGGGTCGGATGCTCTGTGTTCTCAGGCATCGACCAAAATGGTACGGAGATATCGGTCCAAAGGTTTGAAGGAGAAGTTAAACGGAAGTTACCCTTCTTTTCCGCTTTCCAATCCTTTGGTTTTCCGTTTTCTTTGTAAGGTGCGATCACGCGTTTCTTGAGTCGTACATCGGTTTCGTTAAACGTGTAATTGTCAGAAACTGTGAAAAACCAAATGTCTTCAGCTGCGTTCTTCCAGTTCGTTTTCGAGCCCCGTCCTTTTTCACGTTCCCATGTGATCCGGTTGCGAAGTTTGAAATACCGCATTCCGACCCGCTGAATCGCTGACGCTGAACGCCAGTCTCCGCAAAGATATATTGACGCATTTTCCTTGAGCAGGGGAAGAAGGGGCTCAAGCCACTCCTCGAGCTTCTCCTCGTACCTTTCAAGGGAAGTCTGTTTGAATGCGATTTTGCCGAATGCTTTTGTAAGGTTGTAAGGCGGGTCGGAGAAAACGAGGTCGACCGAATCGGGCGGAAGCATCTTAAGGGCGCTAACACTATCACCGCAAACGATCCGGTTTTCCGCGCTTTCCTCAGGCAACTGCTTCAACGGCAGCACGAAGCGTCGCAAACGACGCTTTTCAGATGCCGAAACTGTTATTGTACGGTTTCTCGGAGCCCTTCCTTTTTGTTGACGCCCTTTCATTAAGCGGTAATTCTAATCCGCTTACAGCGGTTTTGCCAAAACAAATCCGAAATTACTCTTGATGATCCTCTCCAAATAGGGTCGAAGCGATATCCGCATCTACACTGCGAAGCTTTCGACCAAGGCTTCGGGCAAGATTTCTATAAAGGACAACTCCAATGTCAGGCCGCCGCCGAATCAGTAGATCCAGGTCGTCGCTGTTTATTACGGCAGCTTCAGTTTTTTCCGAAGCGATGGCGCACACGGAGTGGTCTTCCGTTGTCAGAATAGCCGTTTCGCCAAAGCACTCCCCTTTTAAGATCTTGCCAAGCGAGCGAACCCGGTCATTCATTCCCGCTTTGACCTCGAACTCGCCGGAAAGGATGACAAAAGCGTTCTCACCTGCCATTCCGGTCTCTACAACCGTTTGACCTTTCTCAAACGATTTAACTTCGCAGATTTCCATGAGCCGCCGTGCCTGCTCAATCGAAAGCCTCTTAAACAACCTGATTCCCGGGAGAGCTTCTGCAAGTTCGGGAAAGATATCGCCGGCTGCAAAGCTATTTTTGACAATTTCGAAGATCGGTTCTGTTTTCTTGTAACGAACCGCGGCGTCAAGTTCGGCCGGTCTAAAAAGACGTGCCATTCGAACGACGTCACACCGCTCGGACCCTTTGAAAGCAAATGCGGGAATGTATGCGACGGGAACAAACTGAAGTTCGAGCAGGGTTCGCTGCATTCTCGGACTGTATGCGCTGACATCCACTTCTATATATGCCATCTCATACTTTTCACGGCAGATCCGCATCACTTCTTCCACCAGGACGCGGTTCGGCATTTCGTTGAGCGTGACAAGCTCAAAGATCTTAACCGCCTTTTCAACCATGTCGATAGAAAATCCAACCGCGCCAACCAGCGCCCCGTTCTTTCTCGCTATGACGTAGTGCGAGTGAGTTGCCGTCAGCCGAAAGATACCCTGGTGAATCCGGGCAGGGCCAAAGATCTCTTTCTTGTCGGACCGCGACCGCTCAAATCTAATCAAGGAGGCGTAACCCTTGGTTTTCATCTCCTCGAGTTCAAATTCCTTTTCATCGGGGTAGGGTTTTGAAGAGTCGTCGATAATCGCATCGGCCTCGAGACCGCATGAAGAAAGAACGTATTGCGCGAGTTCAAAACATTCCGGAATCAACCTGGGATTGTTTCGTCTGAGAGTTATCGCGTCACCAAAGTGCCTGACATAGAGTGCAAGGCTTTCACGTTCATCAAATCTCGCCTTCAATGGAAGAAAACCGGCCGGAGCAAAGCCAAAACGTGCCGAGATCTTCTGCGAAAATGGATGCGCGACCCTGTTTTCGACAAAGCCTACGTGCAGTCTTTGAGAAGCGACCTCCAGCCGCTTCTCCATAAGTTTCTTTCCAATACCCTTATGCCGTCCTTCGGGATGGACCACAAGCCTTCCGAATTCACCAACCAAGTCACCGTATTCGCCGAGGTCGAAAATTACCGAAGCCGTGCCAAGTATCTGGCCGGTGTCCGTTTCGACGGCGACAAGCAAAAGGGTGTCGTCATCGAAAACCATTTTTTTCAGAACATGCAGGTCGTAATAAGCAGGATAGGTGTAGTTCTTGCCGTAGGCCGCGATAAAGAGATCACGGATTCCGGTTACATCTAGATCTGTTGATTCACGAACTTCGATCATGTGGTCTCTGCCGTCTCGTTCGCCATGTCCGCAAGAATCTTCTCCGATGCAACACCCGCCAAAGCGTGGTAGTAGGCAGCCCCGACCCCTAGTACGCGCTCGTCAAAATCGAATTTGCTAGAGTGAGCCGGGTGGGGTGTTTGCTCCGGAAGTATTGATCCGAAGCGCACATAACAACCTGGGATAACTTCCATATAGTCAGCGAAGTCCTCCGCACCCATATTTGCCGTCGTCAGGCCATGGACGAACTCCTCCGGCACAACCTTCAAAGCCGCTTCTCGACAAACCGCTGCCATATCGGGCGGGTTCACAACTGCCGACGTGCCCTCACGAATTTCGACTTCGACATCAGCGGCATGCAATTGCCCGATCGATTCACTGATTCGCCGGATCGAATCCTGCAGCATTATCCTTACTTCGTAGTCTTGGGCCCGTATCGTTCCGCTTAGGTGAGCTTGCGCGGAAATCACGTTGCTTGCGGTACCTGCGTCAAATCTGCCAACTGTTACAACAGACGGGTGGGCAGGATTAACTTCACGGCTCACGATTGTCTGAATCGACATTACGAGGAGTGATCCTACGACAACTGCGTCGACCGTCTCATGTGGACGGGCAGCATGGCCGCCTTTTCCGCCGATTTGGATATCGAAGGTATCGGACGAAGCGTTTACGGGCCCGTCAGTAGCGATTATCGTACCGAGTGGGTAGTGTCTGTCGATATGGCCGCCAAATACCATTGCCGCATTATCCAAAGCTCCGTCGGCAATCATCGCCTTAGCTCCGCTTGCCTTTTCTTCGGCAGGCTGGAAGATCAGCCTGACAGGTACTTTTCTATCTTTGTCCTTTGATAACAGCGACGCTGCACCGAGTAACATGCTCGTGTGTCCGTCGTGGCCGCAAGCGTGCATTATTCCTTCGTTTTGGGAAGCGAAGGGCAGGCCTGTTTCTTCCAATATCGGAAGAGCATCCGTATCGGCTCGTAAAACAACACAGGGTGCATCCGAGACGCTGCCCGGAAGATCCGCAATTATCCCCGTCCGGGCCGCCGTTCTAAATGCGATCCCAAGCGAGTCCAGGTACGCCGCAATTCTGTCTTGAGTTCGGTGCTCCTGAAACGAAAGTTCCGGATGTTGGTGCAGGTCTCTGCGGAAATCGACAATCCGTGTAAAGAGGTTGTCGGGAAGCGGTTGATTCTCAACTATTCCAGTTGCAATTGACATATATTAACTTCAATTTTAGCACGGTTTTGTCTTAAATTGAGAGACCGGCTTTCAATTGTAAACGGCGTCTTCTATTTTGTTTTTCGCGGCGTATTCCTTAGCCTGAGCCTCCGAATCAAAAACGCGAATTACATCAAACTCCACGTTTAACTCATTCCCGTTTGCCTTAATCGATGTCACCGGTCGCGCAACCATTCCCCGGTTAGGAGGACAAACGTTCAAAAGCGCGATTCTGAGCTTCTGATTCAGCGTTCTGCGTTTTGATATCGGATACCGGACCACTCTGATTACCTCACACGGATGCTTGTAAAACGCTGCCTGATTCTCACTGAATAGGGCGTTCATCGCGTTCCCAATACGATAACCGGCGAGGGTAATTTGCTTTCTCGCCAGCTTAAAGGCCCGCTTCCGATATTTCTTTGAGGGGAGGTTCCCTCGTTCAACTCCGTCATAAACGACCGGATGAAGGAAAGCGAAGCCCTCGCGATTCCAGGAGTTGTAATCACGCTCAAGCATTGTCTTGTCAAAAGTCCGAACGGGATGCTTCTTCATAAACTTGCGGGCAATCGGTCTCAGGTAATCGGTGTCCCACTCGTCATTCTTGCGGGGCTTGACACGTCCGATGATCGAATCCCAGTAAGAGTGTAAATTGACGCCAAAACTGGTTTCCGTTCTGGGCACAAGCACAAATAGATTTCCGCCCTGATCTCCTTCGGGTTCCTTCTCCGTAACTCGCGAGGCGTTGTGAAGCGGGTTGTGCAAATCGCCGGCCACGTGTAGGTACCATGCTATTGCCAGCGCTTTTTCTTCGTCTTTATAAGAGGGGTCCCGCATTGTTTTCTCAAAATCGGTGAGCTTCGGAACAGCGATGCCTCCAGAGCCCCTGAATTCCTCCAGAATCCTCGCACCGTCACTTTTCTGTTCCCAAAAAATGGCAGCGTAATGCCAATTGCCCTGATTGTAGAGTTTGTGCCTGTTCTCAAATGAGCGGTTTCTTACGAAGTCAGGCCAGATACTCGCAAACATAAAAAGTTCCAGTCTTTTGATTTCATCCGAACGCGAGGTAAACGCGTCATATGGGACACTGAGGTGCGAATCTTCGGGCGCATCCAGGAGTATCTTGAAAACCTTGTCGCGCACATCCGGCCGCATTTGTTCCCAGGCGATAATTGCCGTGATTTTATGACCGACCTGATCCCAGGCGAAGATATTTAAAGATCCCGCCATCAACAAAGCCAGCAGCATAACGGACCGCAAAATCAGCCGGGTCGACATCTTTGACTTACTTCGGGAGCGATGATTGAAATATTTATTGGATCTCACAGGGGGGATTTTACTCAATCTTTACATTAATTTACCAACTTGGGACAAACCCTGAGCGGTTTTCGCCATCGTAAATTCAGCAAATCTTTCCCCGCACTCCGTCTATTAGACGTAGGCATTTGAAATTTGAATGCAAGGAGGAAGTAACGATGGAAGCGATTTTTGATCAAGGACGTATAGCAGAGTCCGTACTGAACAGAACAAACGGTGCGTTTGGCAACCGAATCGGTTTTTTGGGGAAACTATTTGGATGCTGGCATAAAAATCTGAGTCGTCCTTTTACTAATCGGAATTCTTCATATCGAGCTTGCCTCAATTGCGGTGCGAGAAAGAGATTTGATACCGAAACGTTAAGGACGTTCGGACCTTTTTATTACCCGCCAACTGTTTCGTTCGGAAATTTCCGATCGAACTAACCCTTTATAAAACCTGCCTTTATAACCTACCGGGAGCGGCCAGTGGCCGCTCCCTTTTCATTTTGTGACACTTAAGCTGTTTCGCGCTGTTGCGTATTTCTGCTGAGATTGACTCGTGGAGATCAATGAAAATAGAATTGAACTGATTCCAGGAGAAACACGAATGGGTAAAAAAGATAGAGTAATTAGAAGTACGAACAAAAGAGTTGACCGAAAAGTCTTGCCCAAGAGTGAGGTTGAAGAGCTAAAAAAAATGAAGGGCGATCCTCTTCCTAACCACGTGAAGCAGGAACTTGAAAATTCGCTCGGAGCAAACCTCAGCGGTGTAAGAGTCCATACCGGACCAAGTGCCGTGCGTATGGCAAAAACGCTTAACGCACAGGCTTTTACACACGGACGCGATATCTATTTCAACTCGGGTGCTTATGATCCACAGACTTCAGAGGGTAGAAAGCTTCTTGCTCACGAACTAACTCACGTACTTCAGCAAAAATAATCGGGGTTCGTAACAAAAAAAGGCCGCCCTTTCAGGCAGCCTGCTTTCTGCGTCATGTTGCTTGAAGGGCTTAACTTATGAAACCTCTCTGATTTGAGGGGTCAATTTCATAACGCGGAAATACTTTATCGATCTTCTTAACTGACAGGTGTTTGCTTGCGGCTTCAGCAAAGACATCTCGGAAGTCTGTGGTTACCGCCAGGTACCGGCCGCGGTCAAGTTGAGAGGTCTTTAGTCCCTTCCAGTCGCCATAAACCCGTCCACCTTTGACTGAATTACCGATTGCGATCATCGCATTGCCATGTCCGTGGTCTGTGCCGCGCGAACCGTTTTCATGAGCAGTCCTGCCGAACTCGGACATTGTGAGAACAAGAACATCATCCATCTTGTCGCCAAGATCGGTAACAAATGCGGCGATGCCCTGCGAGAATATTCGAAGAAGATTCGCCAGCTGGCCGCGTGAACCGTTCTGGTTTGCCTGGTTGATGTGGGTGTCCCAATTGAGGCCGGGGGTGTCTGTAAACGCCGCTTCAAGACCGACGCCTGCTTTAATGAGCTGGGCTATTTGCCGAAGATTGTTTCCGAACTGACCGCCGGGATACCGGGCACCGTTTGCGGGGCGATACTGCGCCGGATTTGCTTTCTTTAAATAGTTGATCGCCTCAAACGTTTCTTTTCCGGTTTCGCCGAGACGGTCATCGGCCTGTTGCTGCCAGATCCCTTCAAATCCACCCTGAACGCTGTTGGTATACGCGCCGGCCCGAATTGCAAACGTCTGAAGATTTGTCATTGCGACCGTCGGGTAGCGTCCCATGAAAGTACGAGGGACCTGCTGAGTCATAGAAACGCCTCTGAAAGGAGAGGGTTTCTCGTCAGGTTTGAACTGCATTACGCGGTTCAGCCATCCGTCGCGCGTCGCCTTGTATCCGGGTGTTCCGGATTCCATATAATCCTGGGCATCAAAATGCGAACGAGTTGAGTTCGGAGAGCCTGCGGAATGTACCACAGCCATTTGTTTGCTCTCCCAGAACTTCTGAATAGGACTCATGGTCGGATGCATGCCGAAAAAGCCATCGAGATCGATCGCACCTTCGTTCTTGCCGGGATTCGGGACGGCTATGTTTCTTCGTATCCTGTAGTACTCGCTTTCACCGTGGGGGACGATCATGTTCAGGCCATCAACCGCGCCTCGTTGAAAAATCGTTACGAGCACCTTCTTCTTGCCAAAGGCATCCGTAACTGTCGCAGCATTCGCGAACTGCCTTAAAAACCCGGGTGCCATTCCCATTGCACCAAAACCGGCCAGTGCGATCCCGCTATTCTTCAAAAAATATCTTCTGTCCATATCAATTTCCGCCTTGCAAAGGGCCGGATTTAAGGCCCACGCAGTTTTGCGTTCAATGTTTTAGACGCCGGAGGCTTCTTGCTGGTCTGGAAAATGTTGCTTTTTGCCCGATATAGGACTTACTATTTCAATCACTAAAATTTGCAAGAGGTACCGCGAACTGTCATGGGATCGAAAACCCAATGCAGTTTGCAAAAGGAGATCATATGGAACAAGGTACTACGCTCGAAAACAGCCCTTCACCGGAAAACATAATGAAAACGGCGACCGGCTTTTGGCCTTCCAAGGTCTTGCTGTCAGCCGTCGAATTTGAGCTGTTTACGAAACTGGCAGGACGTTCGCTCACTGCGGAGGAATTGGGTACCGAACTGGGACTGCATGAACGCGCCTGGTACGACTTTTTCGACACTTTGGTGGCGCTAAAGTTTCTGGATCGTGAAGGTGACGGGCCCGAAGGCAAGTATCGGAATGCTGCCGATACCGATCTCTTCCTGGACAAGAACAAGCCGTCGTATATCGGTGGGATGCCGGAAATGCTCAACCGCCGACTTTTCGGATTTTGGAATGACCTCGAAGATGCTCTCATGACCGGTAAAGCACAGAACGAGACCAAGGGCGGCGGCGAATCAGTCTTTGGGGAAATATATTCTGATCCCGAACGCCTTGAAACTTTCCTCGAAGCGATGACAGGTTTCCAGGCGGGAAACTTTATGATGCTCGGCGAGAAATTCGATTTTTCCCGCTACAAGACTGTCAGCGATATAGGCGGAGCCCTGGCATTGCTTTCGAGAGTCATTGCGGGGCGACACGAACATCTTACGTTCACTTCTTTTGACCTGCCACCGGTTGCACCCCACGCCCGAAACCGCGTTGATGCAGCGGGGCTAACCGATCGAATCAAAATTGTTGAGGGTGACTTCTTTAAGGACGAATTGCCGCCGGCTGACGTGATTACTATGGGTATGATACTCCACGACTGGAATCTGGAGGACAAGAAAATGTTGATCCGAAAAGCCTATGACGCGTTGCCTGAAGGCGGTGCGTTTATTGCGGTTGAGCACTTGATCGACGATGCCCGTCGCGAAAATATTTTTGGTCTGCTAATGTCGCTCAATATGCTGATCGAGTTTGGGGAAGCCTTTGACTTTAGCGGTGCCGATTTTCGGGGCTGGTGTTCTGAGGTGGGTTTTAAAGAGTTTGACGTTTTGCACCTGGCTGGACCTGCTTTTGCGGCAGTAGCTTACAAATAGTGCGGTTCGTTTGATTCTGGTTCATGTTGTAAAAATATTCTAAATGTTTGGAAGTAATAATCGTCCGGGTCATCGAGGAATCTTGCGAAGCGTTGGGCTGTCCTCTTTTGGCGGGAAAGAAACCCTCCGTGGACGGCAAAGTTAAGTTCCAAATTCCGAGTTTCAAGTTTGAAGTTTCAAGTTCCAAGTTCCAGGAGCGGATTTCAAGAATCAGCACTCAGCACTCAGCACTCAGACCTCAGCACTCAGGCCTCAGCACTCAGACCTCAAACCTCACTGCCTTTGGAAATCCGGTGAACCCAAGATCAGGCCAACGACCTTAAAGACCTCTGGGTCTCCCATTGGTTCTCGCAACCTGGCCATTCGATTTCGGCCTCTTCGAGGTTGCATTTCGAAACCAAGTGCGTCTTCATCCGGCTCATCGACGCCCAGTTTCACGTCCGGAAGCGGCTGGTCCAACTGTTTGATTATCGTCGAACGGGTTCCATCGGATATCTCTCCGTGAAGGATCGAATCAACTGAAATGTCCAGTGTTTCCCTGCTTGAGTTTCCCTTGAACTCGTTCAAGTTCACGTTTGTTTGCGGGAGCCGGTTGGAGGCCAGTGCAACTGCAAAATTCATCCGTTCGAGCAGCGCTCCGGTATTTACCCAATCAGCGGCCGTATCCGGATAACCGGTTGGTGCCTGGTAACCGTAAAGTGGTTCACCCATACGGTTGAGAAGGGCGACGAGAGCCCTTGTCCCTCTAACTCTTGCATCGAGGGCACGAAGCGAACTGGCCATCAACTCGAACGGAGTCTTGATCTTTGCCCTGTAATTTTCAGGCGAGTAGAACTCTTTACTTTGAAACAGAGCCCGCAGCGTTGTTTTTATATCACCATTTGAGCGGGTAAATGCTTTAGCTACATCATTAACAAGTTTTTCGCTCGGTTCGTCATTTACGAATTTGACCGCAAGTTTTCTCGCGATGAACCTCGCGGTCGAAGGGTGTTTTACCAATATATCGATGACTTTGAGGCCGTCTTTGATTCCTCCTTCGTTTACCTTCTGGCCAAGTACGCGTTTTGGTTTCTTGTCATGCAGACGGTTAACAAAGACAAATGATCCTGATTCTGTGTTAGCGGAAATTCCAAATTGCCGGGCCTGTCTCATGATCTGGCGATCTTCGTTTTCACGAACCATGTTGGCAGCCGCTTTTCGATACCCGCGGGCATCGAAGATCGTCCAGCCCGTAAAGGCCCTCGCAACATTCTTAATATCTTCGGCGGTGTAGCCGCCATCGACACCGAGGGTGTGGAGTTCCATCAATTCCCGCGCGTAGTTCTCATTGATACCCCGTTGGTTGTTACCGCCGCGCATCGCCTGCTGGACACGGCGTTCGATCTGCTCGTCGGTCAATCCCCTTCGTTTCAGCCTGTCACGCACCCTGGGGTCAAGTTTTCCGTTTCTGATGAATTGCTGAAATCTCCTTTGGCCGCGATTGTTCGAGGCATCGGGCGAAACACTTTGGAAGTTATCCAAATAGAACAGCATTGCGGGATGTTTTGCGGTACCGACAACAAGGTCCCTGAAGTTACCGAGTGCGTGTTTTCTAATCACATCGCGCTCATAGCTGGGTATATACCAACGGGTAGCCGCTTTCCTTGAGTAAACGTTGAAATGATTGGCCCAGAAATCGACCATCACCTCTTCAAGTTGTCGTTCACTATATGCAGCCCGAATTATCCTTGATGACTGAACCTGCATCATGATCTGATTAGCGGGCCTAAAGCCATACTCCATATAGATAGAACGCAGCTTTTCGCGCCTCGCGCGTCTCTGGTCGCGCTGGTCCTCTTCCGACATTGCATTCGCATTTTGGTTCGCCCTTCGGTTTCCTTCGAGCCTTCGAAGGAGGGCCCCGGGGTTCGGGTATTTTGCGAAGATCTGTGAGGTGCTCATGTTCAAGACCTCGAAATTTTTCAACGCCGCCGTGACGTCCTTGTCGGGTATTGAATCGGGATTGAGTTGTTGCTCAATGTAACTCTCTATGCCCATTTGCTTTACGCGCTCCATATCACCGGCGCGCGGACCAAAACCAAGACGGTTTAAGACGTGCAACGCTTTTTGATCCTGGCTCAATCTGGGATTTTTTGCCGTTCCTACACTAGAAAACGCAAAAAGTGGACTCGCAATCGCAAAAACGAGCAGAAACGCGAAAAAACGTGTGGCGACACTAAAAACCGTACTCATAAAGACTTACCTCTCCAACAATTACCCGGGTTCTCCCGTTTCGTTATCTTTGGTTTAGATGCACCGGGTGCTAAAATAGACGAGATTTGAGCGAAATATTTTGCATGGAATTTGTCCAGGTGCCTGCAACCGTGATGCGTTTCTTTCGCATCTGATCTTTGGTTCAACCGCTGAATCAACCTCAGGCGGCACTCATTGTAAGGTAAAAGTCATGAAAATACTGAAAAGTTCTCTCCTTTTTTCATTCATACTGACCCTCGCGGTTTCAGCGTTTGCTCAGTCGGAGTTTAGTGATCGAAATGTGGAATATACGTTTTCCCTTCCTAACGATACCTGGAAGATGACTGTTAAGCCGTCCGATGTCAGCCCGAATGTTGAGTATGTTTACAAGTACCGAAACCAGGGTCATCTTGAGATCAGAAAGCTGAAAGTTGAAAAGAACTCGCTTTACGGTGACATTATTCGACAGGAAGAACAGAGCCTGCAATTTCTTCCCGGCTATGTTGCCGGACGTGAAGAGAACTTCAAGGGAGCGCTGTCAGGTCGAGCGTTTAACTACGAGTTTCTTCGCGGTGGAAAGAACATGAGCGGGCGGTATTACTTCCTGAAGTCTGACGAGACATCGGTATACGTCCTCCGTTTTACCGGACTAAAGGATATTCTTCGTTCGATTCGCAATGAGACAGACTTCATTGCGAGATCGTTTAATGTGAACACCGAGGAATAGAAATGGTCCTAAGCTAGAATGATCAAACGGCCGCAGGGCCGTTTTCTTTTTGGACGGGAAGGAATTTTGCGCCGTGGGGGATGATGTAACCGGAATCTGACGGAATTGTGTCCGCCAGTGCGCCGGAAAGGTCCTCGTAGAGCGTGACACCTTGGATTGGACGGCGCGGCCGCAATTTCGTGACTATCTTTATGTCAAACTTTTCGGATAGTCTTAGAAGATTCCAGGCCGTCTGGCCCCCAACCGCATAGTTCTCCGCAATATCGTTTGCGATAGAGTCTGCGTTTTCCCTTCCGAGCCATTTCTCAAACTCCGTGCTCCCGAACCCATCGGAACATTCAGCGATCAAGACTATAGAACCGCCTTCTTTGCAGGCACGGGAAGCCGCATCGATCGCTTTGTGTGCCTGAATCAAGTTAATGTCGAAAGGAAATCCGCCGCAGCTGGCGATCACCAGTCCTCGCTTTTCATTTATTCCAATCTGATGTGCTGACAAATACCGGCGGCACGCTTCTTCGTGGGATGTTTTCCAATCGCCGCAAACAAGATCAGTGATATCCCCGCTTTGATCAACAAAGGTATTGAATCCGAAAGACGGGTTCACCTTTTCGACCACCTCGACAAACGATTCGTGCACGGGATTACCCGTCAGCTTTCCCGTTCGCACGCCTTCGGCCCTGTTCATTTTCATTTTCTCGAACGCCAGACTGTGAGTGCCTACAATCGTGCGTTTTGACGCCAAACCGGGGCAAACCAGTTTCCTGCCTCCTGTAAAACCTGCAAAGTAATGAAACGAAACACCGCCAACAAGTATCACGTGATCGGCTTCCAAAACCTTCCGGTTAATTTCTATAGGAATTCCGCTGGAGGTTGTGCCGAGTCTTACGAATCCGAGCAAATCTGACGGGTCGTGGTCGATTGTTTTTATCCTTTGTTCGATGAACGGCGTGAGTATCTCCTTTCTTTCCCGCCTATTTACTTTCCTGTGAAGCCCTGTGGCAAAGGCGATACCAATGTCATAGGGCATCGCTCCAGCGGCGATCAACCGCCGCACCAGGAGATTCACCACCTGCCCTGCTCCCACCTTACGCGTTCCGTCAGGCACGACCACCAACACTGTTTCGTTCGGTCCGATCAGCTCTTCAATATTTGCCGAATCGAACGGGGAATCGAATAGCTCGCCCAACTCCCTGTCGCCCAGTGCCCGGGATCCGGGTATTTGATCAAGTACCTCAAATCGAGCTTCTTCATACTCGAAGGGAATGTGGGTCTTACCAAATGAAAGAGAAATCGGTTTGTTCATGATTCATGATCCCGTCAACGAACGGAGGAAGAATTCCAAACCAACAGAAAAAGACCGCCTTTCTCGGCGGCCTCAAAAAGCACAAAATCAAAGCGTTTATTCCGGAGCCGGGGCATTCTCAGATCCGGTAGCGGGCTTCGTTTCTGTGGTCGTAGTTGAAGTTTCAGCCCCATCCGCTTTTTCTTCTGGCGCCGGTTTTGAACAGAACATAAATCCAACTACCAGCAGTAATCCCAAAAGCAGCAACGGAAGGAGGGTCGTAAGGATCGAGCTACTATCGCCATCGCCGTCGAAGACCTCAGTGACTCCTCCAATCGCATCCCCGACCTTATCTGCGGCAGCTCCGGCGGCACCGGTCACCGCTTCAGCCGCATCGCCAGCAACCTTCTTGCCCTTATCCACGGCTGCACCCGCTGCGTCACCAACGGCTTCAGCGGCGTCTCCGGCCTTATCGACAGCAGCGCCGGCAACCTCCTTACCTTTTTCCATGGCAGCGCCTGCTGTGTCACTTACGGCTTCGGCGGCGTCTCCGGCCTTATCGACGGCAGCGCCGGCAACCTCCTTACCTTTATCCATGGCAGCGCCTGCTGTGTCACCAACGGCTTCGGCGGCGTCTCCGGCCTTATCGACAGCTGCACCGGCAACTTCCTTGGTCTTATCAATGGCACCTTCGGCCGCGTCCTTCACCGTATCCGCCGCATCCCCTGCAACGTCTTTTACCGCATCAACTGCGTCACCGGCAGTTTCTTTGCCTTTTTCCGCGATTCCCTCGGCAGCATCCGTCGCTGATTCCGCCGCATCATCAACGAGGTCATTTCCATTTTCTTCAGCCATTTAGTCAATCTCCTTTCGTTTCCAGTTTTACACCGTTCGATCGGGCGTACTTCCGTCCGCCGAAAAACATGTGCTCGGGGGCAAGTGCAACGATCCGATTATTAGCATTACGACATTCTTCCCCACGTGCCACCTATTCGTCAAGCAATGGCCGCCCTCCAGAATTCGCCCCCACAGGGTACGGTTTCCTCGGTAGAGGAACATAATCGGAGCGATAGGTCGGTGTGGATTTCACCGAATTAGCAATTCCCATTTAGTCGATTCTCCATATCTATTTGGCAACCACCTGTCGATTTGCGTATGATTATGCAACAAATCGATCTTTCTGGTCGTAGGGGATTTTGCAAACCTTCAAATTGCAGTTGCCGAAAACCGTTTACAAACTGATGGAAAAGAGAAAAATCCTGATTATCGATGACCACGACGATTTGGCGACGGTACTGGAAGAAGAGTTTTTGGAAAATGGGTTCGACGTAACACTTTCTGAAGACCGAGATTCCGCCGTCAGCATGTACAACAAGGGTGATTTTGACGTTGTAATCAGTGATCTTGACGGAAACAATCTGGTTTCCAAATCCAATGATGAAGAGAATTCCCTGCCTTGTCTCCCTGATCCTATTCCTGAAGCCCGGAGCAACATTAAAGCATTTAAGATCTGTCTTTCCAATTATCGCGCGAATCAGTTTTCGGACGAAGATATTGAGCTGATCGTAAAAAAGACACTCAATTACAAAGCGAAGTTTATCGATCGCGGGGCAGCGATGAAAGATCGCCACGAAATGATTGATTTCGAGGTACCCAGTTTGATCTCGCTCATGGGCGACATCCTCGATTATCTCATGAAGCGGGTTGAGAAACTGGGAGTAATCAAACCTGAGAAATCAAACCTGTTTGTCGCACTCGATGAAGCATTTGTGAATGCGGTAAAACACGGCAACAAGTACGACAAATCAAAGATGGTCAGGATTTCGGTAGAGATATCACCGAAAAAGGCTAGTTTTACAATAGAAGACGAGGGGGAGGGGTTTGACGTTAAAGCAATTCCCGATCCGACCGACCCGGAAAATTTGTTCAAGTCTTCCGGAAGAGGTGTGATGTTTATCTATAACATCATGGATAAGGTCACTTACAACCAACGCGGAAATCGGCTTACAATGGTCAAAATGAATGAAGGAGATGATCGCTAAGCTGTAGTCTGATCGCATCCGGGGCTGTTCAAATAAGTGAAAGTCACAATAGGCCAAATTAATACGACGAACGGAGACATTGAAGGCAACGTTGGGAAGATTCTTTCGGGAATTGAAAAAGCCAAAGCCGACGGCTCGGACTTGGTTGTGTTCCCCGAATTGTCTGTTCATGGATATACCTCGCAGGATTGGTTTCAGGATCCAGATATCATTTCGGCTTCAGACGAATACATCGCCCCGATAATCGAGGCTAGCAAAGGGCTAACTGTAATTTTTGGAACAATTAGGGCTAATGAGGACAATGACGGGAGACGCTTGTTCAATTCTGCCGCAGTGGTCCACGATGGTGAATTGCTGGGCTTTGCAGATAAGTCATTGTTGCCGGAGTATGACGTCTTTGATGATCCGCGGTATTTTGAGCCGGGCGAACGGCGCCAAGTTTTCGAGATAGGGGAATTGAAAATTGGAGTTGCGGTTTGCGAAGACTTTTGGAATGACAAGACTTTTTGGGAAGAACGCCTTTACGATACAGACCCGACAGATGAACTGATCGAGATGGGAGCGGAGCTCATCGTATCGATCAACGCCTCGCCTTTTAACAAAGGAAAGATAAAGACACGGTGCGACATGGTCGCGCACAGGGCCAGGATGGAAGAGTTGCCCATCGTATTTGTCAATCTTGTCGGTGGAAATGACGGGATAATTTTTGACGGTGCAAGCCTTATCGCTGACGAGGAGGGTGACATAATTCTCCAGGCGAAAGCTTTCGAAGAGTTCGTCGAAACGGTCGTGCTCGATGTACAGAAGCCTGACGCAAGAGGGATTACCGGGAGCGAGATTGAAACGGTGAGGAGAGCACTCGTTTTGGGTGTTCGCGACTACGCGGAAAAGAATGGATTTCAAAAAGCGGTGATTGGCCTTTCAGGTGGTATCGATTCAACACTTGTAGCGACGCTCGCATGCGAAGCCCTGGGACCGGAAAACGTATTGTGCGTGATGATGCCGTCTCCGTTCTCTTCGGAAGGTTCGATCAAAGATTCCGAGAAACTTGTTGCTAATCTGGGCTGCGAGTCACGGATCGAACCAATAACACCCGCCTTTGAGGCGCTGATGTCCCAGCTTGAATTTAAGAAGCCGGAAAGGGGTGGCGAAAACCTCGCTGCTGAGAACATACAATCCCGGATCCGCGGACTCATCCTTATGGCGATTTCAAACGCGGAAGGCCGGCTCGTTTTGGCAACGGGAAACAAGAGTGAACTTGCCGTGGGATACTGCACCCTCTACGGAGACACGAACGGCGGCCTTGCCGTAATTGGTGACGTGTTAAAAACCGAGGCATACGGGATTGCGCGTCGGATCAATGAGACTGCCGGCAAAGAGGTTATTCCGAACGAGATTATTGAAAAAGAGCCTTCGGCGGAGCTGGCTCCCAATCAATACGACTCAGATTCTTTACCCGAGTACGAGGTCATGGATCCTGTCTTGAAGCTATATTTTGAAAACAAGCTTTCACCCGAGAAGATCATTGACAGAGGACACGATCGCGAACTCGTTTATAACCTGCTAAATAAAGTAGAATCGCCGGCCAATGAATTTAAGCGCCAACAGCTCCCACCTACGTTGATCGTTTCAAAAAACGCGATCGGCGTTGGTAGAAGGCGCCCGATTACTCACAAGTACAGGCGATCTTCCAAGTAGCGGTTTGCAGGTTGCCGGTGCGCCCCGTTAATCCTTAATGCAAGGTCATTCCGCTAAGGTATTATTTCCGACACAATTCTCTCCTCCTCGACCAAAGAAATACGTTCATTAGGTTTCCATGAAGTAATTTGCGTGCACTTTGATTGTTGCGACACTCTTTTCTGCCACTGTCTTTGCAGGACCGCTTGAGTTGTCGTCCGTGGTCGGTTTTCTTGATTCCAGCGACAAAATCGTCGGTCACAAGATTCTGTCTAAGGACAGGATTCTCATAATCGGAAAGAAGAAAATACAGATCTGGGA
>JABDKD010000269.1 GCA_013003215.1 Pyrinomonadaceae bacterium | reverse complement strand
GCGCTGGCCTCTGAGGCGGGGTTGGCGGCCAAAAGCGGGTGTGCTGTTCGGGTCTCTATTGATCACGAGCGCGCGCAACTGGACTATAGAGCCGAGCAGCCGCTTCGTTCACGTGCCGATTATTGTTACGGTAGCATCATGCGGATATCTGAGCTTCAACCGATTATCGATGTTGAAGAGATTTTGGCCCATTCGGCCTAGATAATGGTCACCGCCAAAAGTCGAAAACCCTTAAAGCGTGTGGGTCGGTTCGTGTATTGAGGTAAATCATGCAAGCTGAATCAATTACGGTAGATGGAAAAATCCCGGAAGGCGATGGATCGAGACCTGTAAAGATTGAGATCGCGATGGGGTTGATAGCATCGATCTCAGAAATTGACGGGGAAACGGATCGTGTAATCCTCCCGGGATTCATCGATGTGCACAACCATGGCGCTGTCGGAGTTGATGTAAATGCGGCTTCGCCCGGTGAACTTATTGAGGTCAGTAGATTTCTTTCAAAAAAGGGAGTGACAGGGTGGCTGCCGACGATCGTACCGGACGATCCTGATAATTACCGGTCAGCGGTGGATGCGATCGACAGGGCGATGGCGGTCCAGACCGGAGAGCCGGTCGCTCAAATTCTGGGTGTGCATTACGAAGGCGTCTTTGCAAACAAAGAAATGTGCGGCGCGCTTCGCAAAGACTATTTTCGTGAGTTTACAGATGTCGGTCAGCTCGAGTCCCTTCCGCTTCCCGCGAAGGGCGTAAGAATGATGACATTTGCACCTGAAATAGAGGGCGGAATCGCACTGACCCGTGCTTTGATCGAGGAGCGCTGGATTCCTTCGATCGGACATACAAATGCCGAACCGGCGATTCTCGAATCCGTCTTCTCGGCCGGCGCGCATCACATTACACATTTCTTCAATACAATGACGGGACTCCATCATCGTGATCTGGGCGTCGTTGGCTGGGCACTATCAAAAGAAGAAACGACATTCGACATCATCGCTGACGGCATACACGTGCACCCGTCGGTAATAAGATTGGCGGTGGACGCCCGGGGATGTGACAAGGTGACCCTGATATCAGATTCTATTGCCCCGACGGGGCTTGGTGATGGCGAATACAAGGTCTGGGGCAAGAGTCTGTCGGTTACTGCCGGCAGGACGTCGATCGCGAATGGATCGATAGCAGGGAGCGTAATTGGTGTTGATGACGCGGCAAAGAACATGCAATTGCTTGGTTATTCACTTGAAGATGTTTCAAGAATGTCGTCGCTAAATCCCTCAAAGCTGCTGAAGCTTGACGAAACATATGGTTCGATCGAAGTTGGGAAACGGGCGGATTTTGTTATTTGCGATGAGGGACTTCAGATTAAATCTGTATATATCGGCGGGCGACGTGTTTAGGGTTTCCGGGATATCTTCGTGACCTGTTATGACGCCGGCATTATTGGCTTTCGCTTTCGTCTTGTTACAAGGAACACTCCTGAGAATATCAATGCCATAGACAGAAGTATACGGTTTGTCCATGGCTCCCCGAGCACTGTTATAGCGAGAAAGGTACCGATCAGCGGCTGCATGTAGATATAGACGGCCACGATTGAGGGCTGAACCCGCGAAAGGGCCCACGTATTCCAGTAATAGGCGAGAATCGTTGGAAAGATTACCACCGCCGCCAATGCCGCCCACCCCCAAAGCGGTACAGCCAATACATCGATGCTGCTAAGTGAGAACAAGCCGATCGGCACGTTGATAATCGATCCAAATATAAAAAGCCATGCGATTGATTTCAAGGCTCCATAATGCGTGATCATACGCTTGGAAATTGCAAGGTAGACAGCGTAGGAAAGGCTGTTGAGAAGAATCAGGATATCGCCCTGCGTGGTCGAAGACGAAAAGCTCGCTTCGGTCGGGTCGATCAGATAGACCACCCCCGCACCTGCGACGATAATACCCGCAATCTTCCGCCAGCCAAGTTCTTCATTTCCCACGAGCGCGCTTACAACTATTGCAAATACAGGGATTAGTACGGCGAGCAGAGATGCGTTTGTAGCCGTAGTAAGTGCCAGCCCGTTAAAGAAGAACATCTGGTTGAGGACGATCCCGAAGAGTGCAAACAACGCGAAATAGAGATAGTGAGAGCGCTTTCTGAGATGCAGGTCGCCCGAAAATCTCTGAAGCAGGTAGAACGCGAGGGCGCCTCCTCCGACACGAAACCCTACTATCGCAAAACTTGGGAATGAAACGAGCGCAAGTTTGCCAAGGATCGCTGCCGTTCCAAACATCAGGTTTGCGGTCAAAAGGGCGATGTGCGGAGCATAGTATGGTTTGGGGTTGGACATTTAGGGTGGTGAACAGTAAGCGGTAAGCGGTAAGCCGTGAGCCGTGAGCCGTAGTACCTTATCAATTCACGTTGCCGCCTGGAAAATAATCGCTGCTTTCCGCTCACTGCTTACGATTCAGACCAGCATCATCGCCGGATTCTCGAGCATCTGCTTGAATGTTTCAAGGAACCTTGCACCAGTCGCTCCATCAACGACACGGTGATCACAGCTCATTGTTACATTCATGATAGTTCGAGTCGTTATCTCACCGTCACGCACAACAGGGGTCGGTGCGGCGCTGCCGATCGCCAGGATTCCCGCCTCGGGCGGGTTTATTATCGCGGTGAATTCCTTGATTCCCATCATTCCAAGATTGGAGATCGAGAAAGTCGCACCGGTATACTCTTCAGGTTGGAGCTTTTTGTCCCTTGCCCTGCCGGCCAGATCAGAAATCTCGTTTGAGATCTGCGCCATGCCTTTCTTGTTTGCACCCCGCACGATCGGTGTGATCAATCCATCGTCAATCGCGACGGCAACACCGATGTCTGCGTCTTCGTAGAAACGAATCTTGTCGTCCTGGTACGACGCGTTGACGTATGGATGCCGCGTGAGGGCCATTGCGGCTGCCTTAACGATCATGTCATTTACACTGATCTTGTCGGGCGCGATTGATTCGTTGATTTTCTTTCGAGTGGCAAGTGTACCGTCCATCTCAACCTCAATGCTCAGGTAAAATGTCGGTATCGGTCCAAGCGATTCGCCGAGGCGCTGCGCGATAACCCGTCGCATGGGACTTGTGTTCTCGTCCCTGAAGTTCGAAGAACCCTGTACATCAACAAAATCAAATGCCTGAGCGGTCGCAGTCGGTGCCGACGCGGCCATCGCCGCCTCGATATCGCGCTTGATAATCCTTCCGTTAGGTCCGGACCCCGAAATAGCACGCAGATCCAAACCATGTTCGGTTGCCATGCGGGCGGCGATTGGCGAGACGAGAAGGCGGCCGCCGTTGCCCGATGAGGCCTGAGCGGCCGGAGCAACTGCAGGTGCGCTTTCCGGTTGCGGCGCGGGTTCGATCGTGGGTTCGGGTGTCGCATCGGCGGAGGCTCCATTCGATCCTGATGTATCTTCAGCCTCGATCTCCTTTAAAAGTTCCGAAAAGTCCTCACCCTCATCACCGATAATGCCTATCGTCTGGCCCAATTTCGCATTTTCGCCGGCAGGGACGAGGATCTTGAGCAGGGTACCCGCCTCCAGCGACGTCATTTCCATCGTCGCTTTGTCGGTATCGACTTCCGCAATCGTCTCGTTGGCCTCAATCACGTCGCCTTCTTCTTTTATCCAACTTGAAATCTGCCCTTCCTCCATTGTTGGAGAAAGCTTCGGCATCAGGATTTTGTTTGCCATATTTAGTTACGCTTCTAAGAGTTACTTAAAGAATTCAAACAACAATAATGACGGTTTTACGCAATGAATTCAAATCTCGTACGTCCCCATATTTATTGCGTTTTTAGTCGCCACGGATTAATGTAGTGGCGTCCAATCCGTATTTTGCGCACTTTATTCAATCAAGGAGAATACCCATGCGTTTTTGCACCGCCCGGATCGTTCAATTGCTTATCTATTCAATTCTCTTTACTACTCCCTTACTTGCTTACGGACCAATCTTACCCGCCGTTTATTCCGTGAAAACCGTCACTTCGATTGAGAATTCCAACGGCCTCAAAACGGCGATTTTCGACACTGAGGCCGGCAGGATCCGGTTTAACTTGCCGGATGACATGATTGCGGGGGACAGTTTGACAGGAACGGTATATACCGAACCTGCGGGTAAGAACGAGAAGGAACGGGGAAAAAATCTCGAGAAGCTGAACGCGCATGTTTTGGATGTGGCCGGGCAAAACTCGGCGGTTTCAAACCGGATTTTTAAGTTTGAACTTCCGATTACCGGTTCCGGTGTCAAGTTTATGGTTGGGTTAAAAGACCGCAAGGGGAATCGCGTATCTTCAATAGATGTACCACTTTCCCTTG
>JABDKD010000245.1 GCA_013003215.1 Pyrinomonadaceae bacterium | reverse complement strand
GGTTTGAGGCGGTAGCTTTCGGGATTGCGGGAGATGTGGCGGTGCCGAGTGTGTACGTCACCGAGTGACGTAGTTTCAAGTTCCAGGTTTCAAGTTCCAAGTCTGTTTAGTCAGGCTTGGGACTTTTTTGTGAATAGTGAATTGATTCATTGCAAGCCGAGTTGGGAAACGGCAGTGCTTGTTTTCGTTCCCAAATCTCAGGGACCTCGTTAGGCAAACACCGGATCGAGAAATCGAATTGTCCATCTTCCATTTTCAATTATCCATTCCGTCGCTCACGGTTTGTCGTTCAAACCCGGCGCAAAACGGACCGAATTGACTGTTAACTCGCTAAGCACCCTCAGACTTGGACTTCTTGGGGCGCATATTGGCCTCAAGAATCTTCTTTCTGAGTCGAATCGCTGTGGGTGTGACCTCGATCAACTCATCATCGGCGATAAACTCAAGGGCTTCCTCGAGAGTCAACTCCTTCGGAGGAACGAGCCTCATCGCGTCATCTGCCGAGGCGGCGCGCATATTGGTCAGCTTCTTTTCCTTGATGATATTCACATCGAGGTCTACGGCCCTTGCATTCTCACCAACGACCATACCCTGGTAGACCTTGGTCTGCGGACGGATAAACATCATCCCGCGTTCCTGCAGGTTAAAAAGAGCGTAGGTCGTAGCGACACCGTTGCGGTCGGCAATGAGGGAACCGGTCGGGCGCGACTTCATCTCACCTTTCCAGCTATCAAACTTGAGAAACATTGTGTTCAAAAGACCGGTTCCTTTTGTCTCTGTCAGGAACTCGCCGCGGAATCCGATCAGTCCGCGTGAGGGGATTTCGTACTCCAGCCGTACTCGGCCCGTGCCGTTATTGATCATCTTCGACATCTGCCCTTTTCGACGACCCAATGCCTCCGAAACAACGCCTATGAACTCTTCCGGAATGTCGATCACGACCAATTCGAGAGGCTCCAGGGTCTCGCCCTTATCTCCTTCTTTTGTAATAACTTCAGGTTTTGAGACCTGTAGTTCATATCCTTCGCGACGCATCATTTCGATCAGAATCGAAAGCTGAAGTTCGCCCCGCCCGGATACTTTAAATTGGTCCTTTGATTCAGTTTCCGAAACACGCAGAGCAACATTTCCAAGAAGTTCTTTCTCGAGGCGCTCGCGGATCTGTCTTGATGTAACAAATTTTCCGTCAAGCCCAGAGAACGGCGAGGTGTTTACACCAAAGATCATAGAGATGGTGGGTTCATCGACCGCGACAACAGGCAGCGGCTTTGGATTGTCCGGTGAAGTAATTGTTTCACCGATATTAATCCCCTCGAATCCGGCGAGTGCAACGATTTCACCAACACCTGCGTTTTTCACCTTATCCCGTTCAAGTCCTTCAAAAACGAAAAGTTCGCTGACACGTGTTTTCTCGATAGTTCCGTCACGCTTTGAAACCGCAACCTCATCATTCTTATTGATTTCTCCGGAAAATATGCGTCCGATTGCCAGTCGCCCTATGTACTCGTTGTAATCGATATTTGTAACAAGCAGCTGAAGGGAATCTTCTATAAGAGGCACAGGTGAAGGAATTGTCTTTACTATCTGATCAAACACCGGCTTAAGATTCTTTGAGTCATCATCAAGCTCGTTCTTCGCAACACCGTCTTTTGCGATGGTATACAAAATAGGGAAGTCAATCTGGTCATCTTCAGCGCCCAAATCAATAAACAGGTCATAAATCTCATCTACGACTTCTTCTGCTCGCTGATCCTGTCGGTCAATCTTGTTGATAACCGTGATCGCGGGAAGGCCCAGTTCAAGTGCCTTTCTCAACACGAATCGGGTTTGGGGAAGACATCCCTCCGCTGCATCGACAAGGATCAAAACCCCGTCCACCATTTTGAGTACGCGTTCGACCTCACCGCCAAAATCCGCGTGCCCCGGAGTGTCTACTATGTTGATCTTGTAGTCGCCATAACGAACTGAGGTCGTTTTGGCCATAATTGTAATGCCGCGTTCGCGTTCGAGGTCCATCGAGTCCATGACCCTTTCCTGAACCTCTTCATTGTCGCGAAACGTTCCCGATTGGCGGAGCATCGCGTCCACAAGTGTTGTTTTTCCGTGATCAACGTGCGCGATGATCGCCACGTTTCTTATATTTTCTGGCTTGAGCATAAAGAAAAGGGAAATAATGAACGAAAGCGGGGTCAATGGCAAAGGCGGTTAACCGAATAGTTCGATATCTTCGTGAGAAGCCGGATCTCTAAGAGGTTCGAGATGAATAAATACAGCGGCGTCTGACACTTTTGATAAAATCTCTTCTTCGATCTCGTGAGAGAAATTGTGCCCTTTTTTGACAGTCCACTCATCCGGGACCAGGAGATGAAAGTAAATGAACTTCTTAGGGCCGGACTTTCTGGTCCGAAGTGCATGAAACTCGATTTCACCGACTTTCGCGAATTTACTTATCACCTTTCGTACCTTTACCAGATCCTCGGCGTCGATAGCAGTGTCCATCAATCCGAGCACCGACCTTCTTACAAGCCTGAAACCCGTAAAGGCTATACCGAACGCAACCACAATGGCCGCGATCGGATCGGCCAACGACCAACCCGTAAGAAGGACGATCATCAAAGCCGCAAGAATACCGAAGGTCGTCCATACGTCGGTCAAGAGATGGTGCCCATCAGCTTCCAAAACGATCGAATCATGCTGTTTTCCTGCCCGGATCAAGATGATTCCGACACTCAAATTGATCGCGGTAGCGATAAGTGAAATTATCACGCCTAAACCAAGCGATTCCAATTCAACGGGTCGTATGAACCTATCGATGGCGGCAAAGAGAATCCAGACCGAGGCCATCAATATCAGGAGCCCCTCTACGGCGCTGGAAAAGTACTGCGCCTTGTGGTGCCCGAATTCGTGATCCTCGTCGGGAGGACGCTCGGCGATCTTTATCATCCACAGAGCCAAAAGGGCTGCGGCGAGATTAATTGTGGATTCGAGTGCGTCCGACAGTATTCCGACAGAGTTGGTATAGAAATACGCAGACGTCTTGAGGGCGATCGTCGCGATTGCTGCAGCGATCGAAAGCCATGCGAACCGGCTGAGTGATTTCTTGCCCATCGGTCTGATTATAGATTTGAAGGCAGTGACAAACAATAAGTCAATAAACAAAAAGAGACTGCCATTTCAGACAGCCTCTTTCTTCGTTTGTTGTTTTCGTGACTAGTATTTCTTGTCGTTACCCAACTCTAGATTGTTAGTTACGGTAAAGACTCCAGGAATACCCTTCGCGAGAATTGTAGCGAGCCTGATGTCGCCTTCGTTTGAAACGAACCCCGTCAAAGTCAGTTTCCCGCCATCGACGATGATTCGCATTGAGGGATTCGGACCAATCATATAGCGGTAAAGTCCACCCGTATTCGCAAATGAACGGACTACCCGCCTGCGGATCCTGTCGTCAAAATTCGAAGGTGGCAGAATCTCGATGTTATTAACGACGTTAGCCACACCTTCAACCTTCATCACGCGGTTTTCAGCCACCTTGCGGTTCAGCGCATTGTATACGCTTCCCGAAAGGATCACCGTATCCCCGTCCATTTCGAAGCTGATACTGTCGAAAAGCCCATAATAAGGCATCGTGACGATCTTTTTGAAGACCTCCTGCTCAACCGACTTTTGAATTTCGGTCGATGAAGCGGGGGCGGCACTAACACTAAAAGCCGCAAACAACATTATTGCCATGGAGAGTATGAATGTATTTTTTCTTGTCATAAAAGCGTCCTCCGTAAGTGCTTTTTATCTCTAACTGAGACACCTTTATGATGAGAAAAATACCTGTAAAGTTGCACGAAATCGTGCACCTCAAATTGTAAAGTATTGTAAACAATGTGGTTAGGACTCAACCATTCTGAAGGCTTTAATATGATGCCGAACAAGTTGTTCAGGTTTTCTGAATTCCGACCTGGCGAAGGGCTTCGTAAAGTACGATCCCCACGCTCGTGGCAAGATTGAGGCTGCGGACGGCCTTGTTAGGCATCGGAATTCTAAAACTCATCTCAGGGTTCTCGTTGAGCAATGACTCCGGCAGTCCTTTTGTTTCTCGGCCGAATACAAGACAATCATCGGGGTGGAATTCAAATTCCGTATAGATCCTGTTGGCCTTGGTTGATAGATAAACAAAACGCGAGTCGGGAAGTGCTTTGTTCAGGTCCGCAAGCTCGATATGCCGTGTTATTTCAACATGTTCCCAGTAGTCGAGTCCCGCTCTTCGCACTGCTTTTTCATCGAGCCTGAACCCGGTTGCCCCAACAATATGAAGACCTGAATGGGTCGCCGCGCACAGCCGGGCGATATTTCCGGTGTTTGGAGGGATTTCGGGTTCAACAAGCGCCACGTGCAGCATCGTTTGATCATAAACCCCAAGAGCTTGATCGGTAAATCCCGGAAGCATCCTAAACGCCTTAAAACACATCTTTTGTATAGTCATGCACAATATGCCCCTGTGCTTTCTTTGTGCTAAAATCCGCTTTTGAATTGAATTCGAGGAGAGTCTTTATTATTTTGCGTTTTAGAAAAGCCCAAACGATCGCGTTTATCCTGCTTCTGGCGGTTGGTCAGGCGTTTGCCCAAGACGACAGCGCTGAAAAAACCGGTGACGCGACTGCTACTCCATCACCTACGCCCGAGTTAACCGGTACACAACTCGAAGGCACGAGGGTCGCAGAAGCTTCGGTTCTCGTTTACAGCCAGTTTACGGGTCGTGTCCGAATGAACCAGATCAGAAAGACGACGGTTGAATACGGCACAATCGAGTTGACCGATGCTGAAGGTAAGAAGACCAAGGCGACTTATGAAAAGCGTATGTTGCGCGGCGACAGTTTGGACAAGACAAAGATTCGGATCGATCAATCGTTTCCGGATGCCCGCTATTCACTTGTCTATGACGGGGAGAAGATCTTTGGGGTGTTCGGGACAACGGTTTTCGATCCCCGCGCTGACGCCAAGGCTTCGTTCTCACATAGCATATGGCACGGACTCGACGCGCTGCTCCGTTATTACGAAAATGGCTCGAAGATCAATTTCGAAAAGGACGAAAAGATCATGGGGGTCGATTACCGGATCATTACCAGCCTTGATAAGCAGGGGCGCAAGACAACTTTCTATATCAGCAAGAAGTCGTATCGCGTAATGATGCTTGAATATGAAGAGGCAGGTGTTAAGTACCGCCGGAAATTCTATGACTATAACTATGCCCAGAACACGCTGGTGCCATACCGGACAGTTTTGTGGGCAAACGGAAAAAGAGTAGAAGAAAAAAGGACATCCACGGTGACGTTTGGTCAGGAAGTAGGTGAGGAGTACTTCGACTTTAGTTGAGTCCGTGTGAGATTTTGGGAAAGGGACAGGTGAGCGGCCTGTCCCTTTTTTTGTCTATCCATTTTCGCGATACAGGAATAATGCAACTTTTGCTCACGCTCTATGTGTAATGTATGCAATCAAAGCAATGCCCTCTCAGATGTACACGGGGCGTTGGCAAATCGATACGGGTACTGTAAAAATGGACACGTGTATGGCATTGGACAATTTCGGTTTAGCCGATTCGGAGGTGATTACCGCCACCGTGTCCTATAAAGACTTGTCTGATCACCGGTTGATAGAAGCGACGAAGGAAGGCGACGAAGATGCGTTTGCCGAGATCATCGAGCGCTACAGGAACCCGTTGACAAACTATATCTACCGCATGTTGAACGATTATGAGGAAGCGGTAGATCTGGCACAGGAGTCATTTGTAAGGGTATATTTCGCAATAGACCGCTATCACAGCAATTATGCGTTTTCTACCTACATCTACCGAATCGCAACAAACCTTGCAATTAGCGAGATTAGAAAACGAAAGAGAAGACGGCTGTTCTCATTGACCGGTCTTTATCAGTATGAAGGGGACGATGAGAAGGAGTTCCAGCCCCCTGATAACAAGCCATTACCCGAAGACAACACGGTGAACGCCGAGAAACGTGAAGTAATTGAAAAGGCGATACTTGCATTGCCGGAAATGTACAGGGTTCCGATCGTCCTGAGGGAAGTTCAGGAATTGAGTTATGAGGAAGTGGCGGCCGTCATGAAACTGGGTTTGGGAACTACGAAGTCACGAATCAGCCGGGGCAGGCGTCTATTGAGAGAAAGGCTGAGAAAGTATTTTGACGATAATAAATGAAGTGTTCGAACTATAGAGAAGAATTTGAGGTTCAGGGAATTGCATCCGGGGAATTCACCTCGCATTCACTGGAGTGCGCCGATTGCGCGCAATTTTTGAAGGAGGATTCCGCACTTACGGAATTGATCGGAGAATTGCCGAAACGAGAAGCTCCGGCAGATTTCGGTGTTGCGGTGCGTTCGAGAATTCAGAGACGAAAAAGTGGCCCGTCCGGATTTTGGTCGGTTGCGAGGATCGCCGTACCCGCTGCCGCAATGATATTGATCGTCGGGTTTGTTGTCATGAATTCCGACCTCTTCATTAATGATTCGCCTAAGCTTAACGATACGGCCGTGAAGCTGGATAAGCGGGACACGACCGGAGACGAGGCCCCTGTGTTGCAAGAAGAAAATGCCGGTGAACCGGTTTCGCCAAAGGAATCAATACCGGTCGCGGAAAGCAACAGTGAGCTCGCGGCGGGCGACAGAGAAGTTCCTAACGGGCCGAGCAAGGATGAGGATCAAGAAGCTCGTAAAGACATTCCGGTCAAGAAGAAGGAGTCTCTCAGTAGCATAGACAGCACTGATCAGGCCTTTGAAGAGGTGGAAACTACGAACCCTCCGGGCCTTGATCCGGATAAGAAACTGGAAGATGTTAAGCGGCCTGAGAAAAGGTCCTTTACGGATAGTGAAATACTTAGAGCACTCGGTATGAATACGGTCTGGAATGGAAGCCGCCTGATGGTTACGTCGGTTACCCGAAACAGCGTTGCGCAGCGTTCGGGAGTGCGAACCGGGGATCGGATTCTTTCGATCGATGGGCGTGCAGTTTCAAAGGACTCGGTGGGGAGCGCCAAGGCCCAGGCTCTTGCTTTGAGAGTGATGCGAAAAGGGAAAGCGTTAAACCTGTCAATTCGTTAGGGACTATTGGTCCGTAACCACGTCGCCGACTTTCGCTTCCCTGACCTCAGTTCGGAATTTTTCATAATCGAATGACCGAACTACCTGGTTGACCTTCACCCCGCCAAAGAGAAGCACACGGATTGAAAGATTGATGTCAGCAACCGTGGGCAGCCAGATCTCGTCATTTACCCGTTCCTGCTCCAAAGTAAAAGAAGCTCCCTTCCTTAGCTTTGCGAGTAAGCCGCCTCCAACCTTGTAAGAGTCTGCAAGCACCGCCTCTACACGGGCAACCTGCTTGTCCTTTTCATCTATCCACATAACGCCGATCGTCTTACCGAAAAACTTGAGGAAGCTCTTCGCATTCTTGAAATCGAAATCAGGGTTCGGTTCGAAATCGAAAACGACCACATCACGGCCTTTCAATCTCTCTCGCCTCGGATTCACCAATCTGGATGCTTTAAGAACCTCGGCAATGGAAATACGACCGCCGCGGTCGCTCGGTGTCCCGCTTGAGGATTGCTGAAACTCCTTATCCTGTTTGGCGAGCTTTTTCTCTATTTCGCGTACCCGTTTTTGGGCTTGCTTATCAGCTTTCGCCTGTTCTTTTGGGCTTAGAGGCTTTCCGTTCTTCGCAATGACCCTTTGAATGCGAAAACCCTCGTAGAACGAAAGCTGAACCGTCTCCGTTTCTGTGACAACAACCTTGCCGCTTTTTGAAATCTCACGTTTTATGGACTGTTGTTTGTATGAATAGTCCTCGAGGATGGTCTCGAGCTTTTCCTGGTTTGCCTGGAGATCCTCAAGGAGTTTGGGGATGTCGGGAAGCGGACGATTTGAGATCCTGGGAAAGTCGAATTCAGACTGTTCTATTAAAGGATTGTGCAGGATCCTGTCGAACTTGACGTTATAGGCGACACCATCAAGCGTCATCTTCATCGTAAACGGCTCAAGAATGCCATTTACAGGCCTATAGTCGCTGTATTCAAAGACTTTGAGACCTTCACCTGCGGAAACTTCCTCTCGGAGCAATAGGTAAGAGACTGGGTCGAAATAAAGCTTGATGGGAATTCCTTTTGCAGAAACGATTCTGACGCCTTTTACCTGCTTGCCATCGATCACCGTTGCCTCAGCAGGAAATGCTTTTGACTTGATCTTTTTGTAACCGACCCATGTCCAATTCCGAAAGTCGGCCTCAGCTCTAAAATCGTCGCCTTCTTTCCCTGTGTATGTTTTTAATCCGCTTCTTGAGTCACGTACCCAACCCGATCGGCCGTTAAAACCCACTTCATACTCAAACCCGGCAATATCGAACTGGGAGTTATAAAGACCAGGTTTCGTAGCTTGCGACAAAAAGTCACCGCTAACTCCGTCAGATTCGCGGATGATCAAACCGCTTTTTTTCCAGCTCTTTAAGTTCTTGACAAGTTTCTTTTTTCCCAACGCCTTGGTCGCTTTGGAAAGGACTTTCTTGGGGCTTTGGGCAACCGTCCCACCTGTCAGGATAAGCACCAAAAGCACGATCAAGATTGCCGCAAGTCTATTTATCATAGTGGTTTAGGTATTTAATAAAGACATCCCCGTTCCGAAGGTGTGCTTCTATAGGGAACCGTTCTTCTCGTAAGGAGATGAATCTTGTGATCCCTAGGTTGCGGGCAATCAGAGAATGTCCTCAACGGCCCTGTCGTAGATTTCGAGCTTCCGCTTGGCCTTTTTTGCGTCCGGGTGGGCACTATTATATTTATTGGAAAGTATCCAGTAATCGGTTGCGAGGGTCGCTCTGCGGACGATCAATTTGCCAAGTGCCAGTGTGAGTTTGGCTGTATCTGAAGATTTCAACTTTCCAAACCTGATCAGTTCGGCTTCCAGCAATCCGATCTCATAGCGGGTGTGTTTCACCTTTGGGAACTCATCCGTGTAGGAAACCAGGTACTCCTCAAGTTCAGACTTGAGCTCAGTTTTTCGCAATACTATCTCAGCGTAGGCTCCCGAAGCTTTTACTTCATCCGAAACAGGCGGCGGCACTGACTTGCTGGTAGTGCGGGTGCGAAGTTGCGCAGTTGCCGTAATCGCGAATAGCGAAACCAAAAATAGGATAGCCGGGGCGAGTTTCATGAGTCGCATAATTACCTCAGGCGGATACCGCTTCGCACGAATCCAGGATCTCAACCTCGGTTTCCACGCGGTTATCTCCGTAGGTTCCGTTGTTGCTTAGTGTGTCGAAATAGACACCGATGTTTTCCAGGATCTCGTCCGCGGATTGAGAATGGAAGAGCTTTTGGCGGAATTTCGCACCACCGCGCAATCCTTTTGTAAATTGTCCCGCAAGCTGCTTCATCTTGCCCAACGCGGCCTTTTCGTGCATGTCTTCGCTCAAATACTCAAAGAACTCAAGCAGTACTTCCTGTTTGTCAGCAAGTGTGGGCTCGTAAGGCTTTAGACCCTTCAGGGCATCGTTGATCTGGCGGAAGAGCCACGGGTTTTGCATCGCGCCGCGCCCCACCAGGATGCCGTCGCAACCAGTTCGTTCAAACTTTTCGACGGCACTTTCAACGTTTGTTACGTCGCCATTACCGGAAACCGGCACCGTTACGGCATTTTTGATTTCTTTCACGAGATCCCAGTTCGCGAGTCCCGAATAGCGCTGTTCCCGCGTCCTGCCATGCAATGCGATATGTTCTACGCCGCATTGTTCGGCCATTTTTGAGACTTCGACGCAGTTGATATCGGAGTTCGTAAATCCCGATCTCAGTTTCAGCGTTAACGGTATCGAGATCGATTTCTTGATGTCTTTAAGTATTCGTTCCAAAAGCGGCAGATCCGTTAGGAGACCCGAGCCGCCGCCCTTCTTTACGACTTTTGGCGCAGGACAGCCGCAGTTTACATCGAGAACGTCAGCTCCCTGTTCCTCTGCCATTTCAGCCGCCATCGCCATGCGGTCCGGATTCGAACCAAAGATCTGGATAGCGAATGGACGCTCGGCGTCGAGAAACCTCATCATCCGCTTGGACTGGGGAGAATTACGCGTCATGCCCTCAACCGAGATGAATTCGGACACAGTCATTCCAACCCCACCGCGCTTTTTGATTAGACGCCGAAAGGTGAAATCTGTGACGCCTGCCATCGGAGAAAGGATCAATGGCGGGTCGATTTTTATGTCACGTATCTTAAACGGTTTCACAGAGCTATTTCTTCTTACCCTTGATCATAAAGATCATTCCGATAAGTGCCAGGAAAAGCGAGAAAACTACGAGCAGTGCGCCCGGAACAAAGCCGAGCATCGCTTCCTCGTAGCTCGTTCTCCCATCAGTAAGTATTGGCAGGGCAAGGGATACACCGGAAACGAATAGTCCCAGCAAAAAGCCAAGGATTCCCAAAGTCATTACTATCTTGGCGACCATTTCAGTCTCCTATTTCTTCGTCAGCACGATTCCCGTCGCCACAAACGAAATCTCGGTGACGGACCCGTCTTCGTTTATATTGTCGAACGTCGCGCCGTCATCCTCTAAAAGGTGCTTAACCTTTTCCTTGGAAAGCGTTTCAACCTTGAACGAGCCTTCTGCAACCGCCTTAAATCCTGCCGACTTTAGAGGGATGAAGAACTGATGATCCTTCATGGTGACGCGAATCGTCTTCTTCGAGTCTTTTTCTGCACCCAGCTCGGCCCAGCAGCCTTCCTTTTTGCACGAGCGAACGATAAAGCCTTTAACGGTAACCGATTCGCCTGAATACTCAGATGGGTTCGCGAGTACATCGGCAAGTGCCACGACCTGCGAATCACCGATCATCGCGCCGCGCTTGATCTCTCCGTCATCATCAAAAACGGCGACTTTGTCGGCATCGGTAGCTTTCTTTTTTTCAACGGTCTTCTGCGCAAAAACGGATACGGAACAAAACGCAACAATCAATAAAATCAGTGTTAAATTTCTCATAAAATCCTCTCTTTAATATTCTCTTAAATTGTAAATCCAAAGCCGTAAATAGGGAAGTCTAAACCAAGTTCCAATTTCCAAGTTCCAAGTTTCGAATTCCGAGTTTCAAGTTCCAAGTTTCAAGTTCCAAGTCACTTCGATTCTTTTCAGTAACGTTTCGAACGAGAAATTGATCATACGAACGCTAAAGCAACCTTCGAAACTCAAACTTGAAACTTGAAACTTGGAACCTGGAACTAGTTCTTAGCGTCTCTGCCTCGCGTCGTAA
Organism: Pyrinomonadaceae bacterium; assembly: GCA_013003215.1. Classification (GTDB taxonomy): domain Bacteria; phylum Acidobacteriota; class Blastocatellia; order Pyrinomonadales; family Pyrinomonadaceae; genus Aridibacter. The sequence goes on along the minus strand of JABDKD010000245.1, from coordinate 2,244 downwards.
ACGATCTCACCATTCACGATAGTCATCTCCACTCTTACGTTCCTGATCTCTTCTTTTGGAATTTCAAAAATATTCTCAGAAAGGAGCACCACGTCGGCATACTTTCCTTTCTCGATCGTTCCCTTTTCATCTTCCTGAAACTCCGCGTATGCAGATCCCAATGTATAAAGCCGCACAGCTTCATGAACGGCCAACCGTTCGGACGGGCGTCCCCGTGTGACTGCATAATGGACGCCGGCGAGTGGATCAAAATCCGTCATCGTTGCATCGGAGCCGAACGCAATCGGCGCTCCTGATTCTATTAACGATCTATAGGGTTCATATCCACCAAATAATCTCGGCTGCAATGAAGGAACTATATTCAGCCGTCCGAAACGGGAGATTTCAGTTGCTGATAGTCGCGCCGCGTGTTCGCTGCGGAATCGTCTGTCACGTTTTCCGTTTTCGGTGATGACGCGCTCGTAAATGTTCAAAATGTTACGGTTAGCACTGCTGCCGATAGCATGGATCATTACCTGGAGCCCCGCTCTGTCGGCGGCACTTATGTTCTTATACAGGTCTTCTGTAGCTCCCCGATCCGAAAACGCAAGACTCTTCAGGCACCCCTCTCGAACAAAGCCGTCCCCGGAAGCCCTTTGGATTCCGCGATCAGCAAGCCGCTTCCATTGGCTCAGAGGTGTGCAATCATAAACACGGGTTTTTAGTTTTCCTTTTCGACTCAACTCCCGAAGAGTTTCCGCCATGTAATCGGAATGCATGTCCTGAACGCTCGTCACACCGAGGGATGCCGCATAATTGGTTGCTGTTTCCCCGACCTCATCAAACTGCTTGGAAGCCAGTCGCGGTATCTGACCCCTCACGAGCAGAATCGCGGTTCCACGCAGGACTCCCGTGGGTTCTCCTTCCGAGTCGATCTCAATCTTGCCGCCAAGCGGCGCTTTTTTTCCTTTTTCAATCCCTGCCAGTTCCAGAGCCTTCGAATTCGCCAAGGCGATTTCTGCGCTCGGACCATACAGGAGAACCGGTGTTTCTGGAGTGGCAGCATCTATCAAATGCCTTGTTGGGAGCCTTTCCGGATTCCAATTTGAAGAATCCCAGTTTCCGCCCTGTATCCAACGCCCTTTCGGAAGGAATCGCACATAATGTCGAAGCATCGAGGGGATTTGGCCCGGATCGCGTACTCTTGATAAGTCTATGGAAGTAAACAGGTTGCCAATAGCCATGAAGTGGGTATGACTATCGTTAAACCCCGGGACAACAAGCCGTCCGCGTGCATCGACCCGCTTAGTCTCCCGGACCATCATATTGCGGATCTTGTACGTGTGATCGACCTTGATGATCCGGCCGTCCTTAATCGCAATACCGCCTTTACGCACCTTTTTGCTGGCGACCGTATGAATCTTTGCGTTGAGGATCACGAGGTCAGGGGCATCCTCGCCAAGGACGGTACCCTGCGCCGAAATGCAAAAAACAAAAACTATTAGTAATACTTTCAAATCTAGTAAATCGAAAAATTATAGATGATTCGCTTTACGAGCCCCCTCCGGGTTCCGCGGCGAACTTCGGGGAAGAAAAGGGTTTGCAAGACGGCAATCTCGGCCTGATTAACCAGTCCGTCCGGTAACGATTTAGTCACTTCGTCGACATAGGCTATTCCGTTCCGGTCAAAAATTGCTTTAACTCCTATTGTACCCGCTACGTTATTATTTCGCGCCATCATCGTGTAACCGGGTCGCGGCTTTGTGGCCATCTCCAGTCGTATTTTCGTTTTGCCGCTGGACTTTACAATACGCTTTGAGCGCTCGAATGGTGATAAATAGCCTGCTTTGCGATCTGCATTTGCGTTCAATTCGCATTCTCGAGCCGCCGGTTTCATGCGTACTGAATCCAGAAAAATCTTTGTTGCGGAAGTCTTACCCTTTCTATTCAAAAACGTGATCACAACAAGTGCCTTGGGAGTAAAAATCTGGAGTGATTCAAAGTAATGCTTCTTTGAGGAACTGACCAGTCGATAACCTGAATAACACCCGAGGTTTACGGGAAAAGCATTTGCGTCAGAGGACCATCGGAATTTCCTGAATGACTCTCCGAGTTTTTCGGGTTCCGCAGTTTTGTACGATTCCACCCTGTAAATAGTATCTTCTTCGATTCCTCCCACGAAAACCGCTCTTTCGACCCGGACCAGTTTCTTAATTCGCTCGTTAAAGGCAACGAACGGTCGGTGATGTTCTCTTACTACAGTCT
>JABDKD010000228.1 GCA_013003215.1 Pyrinomonadaceae bacterium | reverse complement strand
TTGCGGACCTGATCAGTGGAAGGCAAAACACGGGAATAACCCAGACTGTCGATACGTCGGGATCGGGAAACCTTGCGTTTGCCGCGCCGCAGATGGATATTCGAATTCTCGGCGTCGATGCCCTTCGGGTCAGAAACAACCTTGCGGATCTCACCGCATCGGTGGACATGCGGCTGTTCGGCGACACCGATTCTCCGAGGCTTTCGGGGCGGATAACAGCTAAGAGTGGAACCATATTCTTCAGGGATGACAGGTACGAAGTACAAAGAGGAGTGCTTACTTTCCCGCCGAATACAAACATTGATCCCCGGGTGAACCTCCAGATGGAAACCGAGATCAGCGGCTACCAGATTTTTCTTAACCTCAGCGGAGACCTAAGCGATTCAGACTCTTTCAAGATTGCCACTGCATCTAATCCATCACTTCCGCAGGCGGATGTAACATCACTTATAACAACCGGAAGCCTGTCGAACACGACCGATGGAATTCCGACAATTGCCCAGGGCGGACTAAATACAGCCGCGGAGATCCTGACCGACGAAATAATTAATAAACCGATTGCGAGGGCAACGGACAAGCTGTTCGGATTGAATCGTTTTGCACTGGATCCGATCGTTTCGGGGCAGCGAGGAAACCCAACGGCGAGACTTACCGTAGGCAGACAAATAAACAGAAACTTGCTGGCGACTTATTCGACGAATCTCTCGCAAGACCAAAACCAGGTACTTGCGCTGGAGTACCGGGTTTCGAACCGGCTTTCCTTCGTCGCGACTTACGAGCAGCGGTCACTCAGTAACGTGACACAGAATCGAAACAACTTTAGTTTTGAGATAAGGCTCCGAAAAAGATTTTAGTGAAGCTTCGATGCCACAAACAGATGTTCACTCCAAAGGCCGCGACACTTCTGGCGCGGTTCGTTTACGCCATGTCAGCGGCACTGATCCTCTTCGTAGCCGCGTCTGCGCAGAATCCGTATGAAAATAGGAATATTTCACGTATCGATATCACTTTTGAGGGTGCGGACAGGGATGTTTCGGCGGCTGAACAGTTTCGTTCGGTAGCCGGCGGAGCCCTTGGCACAACGTATTCGACGGTAAGGGTACGCGATGCTTTGGAACGTCTATACGAAACCGACAAGATCGTCTCAGCATCGGTGCAGGCGAATTTGGTCGGAGACAATGACGTCGCGATCCGTTTCATAATTAAGCGAAAATCGGTTGTAAAAAAGGTAACGGTTTCGGTCAGTCCCGCGGTTGGCGATTCCGTCACCGAGCAGGATCTCAGGCTTCAGATAAACCTGCTCTCACCAGGGAGTACAGTGAGTGACAGGATCCTAAGTGAGAACTCAAACCTCATGCTCACATATCTTCGTGAGCGGGGTTTCTATGATGCTCGAATTGAAACGACCCAGAAAACGTTGTCGAACGAAAAAGAAGTTGAGGTTTTTTTCGATGTTGATCCAAACGCTCAAGCGAAAGTTGGAAAGTTCGAACTCGGAATCAACGGAGTCGACACCACCGCGCTTGAAGAGCAAATCAGTCTCACAGAAGGTACCTTTTTCTCACGAGAAAAGCTGTCAGAGGATCTCGAGAAAATCCGTGCAGTGCTTAGAGACAAAGGCTTTCTTGCCCCAAGACTCCTGGAACCACGGATCATTTATGATGGTGATTCCAATACGATAGATATAGCGATCCAGGGCCAGGTTGGAGCCGTCGTGGATGTTATTGTCGACTCCGAGGAGCAGAAAGTAGGAGACAAGACACAGACTAGACTCCTGCCGGTGAAGCGCGAGGGGACACTGGATTATTCGGCGATAGTCGAGGGCCAAAGACGCCTTGAGACCTACTATCAGGAAAAAGGTTATTTCTTCGCGAGAGTTACTCCCGAATGCTCGGTAGATCCTCCTTTCTCTCCGGGAGAAGCGAGTTCAACCGATAACGGGACGGAAGAGCTTTGTATTGCGCTTGCCGGCTCTGATCTTAAGAACAAAAACGTAGAACTTAAGTATGTCGCCAATCTAAACAGACGTCTGCGTTTAACTGACCTGGTTCTCGAAGGCACAGACCTTTTTACGATGGAGGAAATCCAGACGGTTCTGCAATCACAGACAAAAAGCATTCTTGGCTTTATCCCTTTCTTCGGTTACGGACGCGGTTACACAAGCCTGGAGTTGATTCAACGAGACCGCGCAACGATTCTCTCGCTCCTTCGAGAGCTTGGTTACAGGGAAGCAAAGGTTGGTATCAAGCAAGGTGTTTCGATCAATGGTGAAGACCTGATCATCACATTTGTCGTGCGCGAAGGCCGGCCCACAAAGATCGTCGATGTTTCGATCGAAGGAAACAAGCAGATCTCGACTGCGACTCTTATGACCGAGCTGCCGAACCTTGTTTCTCGGAATTATTCTCGCGCAGCCGCTCGAAACGGCGTTAGAAAGCTCGCTCAGTATTACGCAAACAAGGGTTATTTTTATGCAGATATAAGCAGTTCCATCGTCGAGGTTCCGGACAAAGACCTTGTTGACCATGATGAGGTCAAAATAGTCTACAAAATCGAAAATGAAGGCGACCCCGTGTTTGTAAACAGGGTATTGATCAATGGAGCCGAACGAACGAAGGAAGCATCGGTAAGAAGGTTCCTTGAATTCGAACCGGACTCCCTGCTCCGTCAAAATGACATCTTTGTAAGTGAACAGCGGCTTTTCTCGACAGATGCGTTTGATGCAATCGAGTTTTTCCCCGAACCCGCGGGCGATCGCCCTGATGGAAAAGGAAGCCTCTCGGATATCATCCTAAACCTTCGCGAAAAGAAGCCGCGTCTGATCACATATGGTGGCGGCTATTCTACCGATGTCGGTCTCAGCGGGTTCTTCGATATCAGACACTTCAATTTGTTTGGGAAGCTCCAGCAAGGTGGTGCACAGGTTCGGTGGAGTCAACGTCGGCAGTTGTTTCAGGTGGATTTTGTAGATCCCCGATTTTGGCGTGATGGTTCGGATCTAAATGGAAACAAACGATTTGCGCCGCTTCGATTTACTGCCCAGTACCAGCGCGATTCAACGGTCACCCGCTTTTTCCGGTCAGCTTTTGACCGCGGAACTTTCGGGGTGGTTCAACGAATCGATGCGAACGGTGTTCCTGTAGATGAGTTGGGAAACAACGCGGGTGATCCGACACTCAACCGTTTTACTCTATCAGTTGAAACCAATCGTACGATCAGTGAAAAAGACCGCAGTATCTTGTTTTTCAAATACAAATTCGAGGACGTGCGTCTATTTAACTTCGAAAGCCTGCTGATCAAAGAACTTCTGAGGCCGGATGCCAGTGTTCGGATTTCCGGTGTTAATCTGACATATGTAAGGGACACCAGGCGAAACTGCTCACCTCGTTTTACGATTCTGGATATCATCGCAAAGGGAGAAGAAGGCGACCCGTGCAGATACAGTTCCGGAGATCCGACGACCGGTGACTATTTGACAGCCGAATACAGTCTCTCGGCACCGACCCTTGGCGCCAATATCGGATTTAACAAATTTCAGGTCAGCTACAATCGCTACTACACGCTCAAAGCGCTGAAAAATACAACCTTTGCGGCACGCGCTATTTTTGGGATCGCAAATGTCTTTTCAAACGGCGACCGGTTTACGGGAACGCAGTACCCAGGGCTTAATGGAAGTCTCCCTATCAGCGAGCGTTTCTTTGCAGGCGGCTCAACCACGATTCGCGGATTCGAGTTCGAAGCAGCAGGGCCGCGCGTAGTCGTCGTGCCATCCGGAACGTTCTTCGACCAGCAGGGCAACGTGGTGAATCTTGACCCGTTTACAATTCCATTCGGTGGTAACGCGCTGGCGGTTGTAAATATGGAAGCACGGATTCCGATAACGGACGCCGTTCGGGCTGTTCCGTTTTATGACGGAGGAAATGTGTTTCGAACACCGCAGGAGATTTTCGACCCGGCTGACGCTCCGGCGAACAACGTATTCCAGTCCAACATAAGGTCGTTGTGGACCCATACTGCCGGATTCGGGCTTCGAATTAAGACTCCGATCGGCGGTGAGTTTGCAGTGGACTACGGCTATTTGCTAAACCCGCCCAGATTTCAGATCCCTCAACAAGTGGGCCCCAACGGAGTCTACAGACTTCGTCAGGGCCAACTGCATTTCAGATTTTCTCAGGCTTTCTAGTTGATGGGCTTCCCGGGAATAACGTGGCTTTCATCAAGTTCAACGATGAACCCATCGTCCTTTTCGTCCTCTCCTTTCTTTTTGCCGGCGGACTCTGAATCCTCGACCGGCTCATCCTTCTCAACGCGTTCGATTGGGGTCACCTTAACCGGAGGCAGGTTCTCACCTTCCACCTGGATTTCTTCGATTTTTATCGGAGGCTCCTCTATTGCGTTGACGATCTCCCGCTTTTCCATTGCGGCGGACTTGAGCTGCTTTTTCTTGCGCATCGCAGCTAATTTGTCGGCTCTGTGCTTCTTGATTCTCGCCTTCCTTCTGGCCTTGACCGCATACATCGCTTTGTCAGCTGCAATTAGAATCTGATCGAGTGTATCGCCGTGATTCGGATATCCCGCTGAACCGAGACTTACTCCGACACGGGCGACCCGACCGCCACCGGTATCGAGCTTGAATTCGCGAACCGACTTCTCCATACGCTGACAAAGCTCTTTCACGGCCGCATTGTCCATTTCCGGAACGATTGCCACAAACTCGTCACCCGCATAGCGAGCCAGGAAGTCATAGTCGCGTAACTGTTCGCCCAATACGACCGCAACTCCTTGCAGCAACGCGTCGCCGACTTTATGTCCAAACGTATCGTTAACAGCTTTGAAGCCGTCGAGGTCAAGCATGAGCACTTGGAAGGTCGTTCCATTGCGCCTGGCTCGTCCGATTTCCTTATCAAACTGAAGCTGAAGACTTCTCGCGTTGGGCAGACCCGTCATCGGATCGGTCAACGCTCGAGTCTCTGTTTCAGCGTGTCGAAGCGAAGTTGAAATCGCATCTGATGCTATCCTTGAGATCGTCTCAAGCAAACGCATGTGCTCATCTTCGTATGAATCGAGTTCACACGAATACAGCGATACGGCTCCTACCAGTTTCTCGTTTGCTATCAACGGAATAGAGGCCATCGCAGTGAACTCCTGTATGAATTCCATCTGATAAAACGAGAAATCGAGACCGGGGTTTATATTGTGAACCGCCTGACGTTTCTTGAGGGTATAGCCGGTTGCGCCTTGCCCGACCTGCACCTTCCTGTTCTTTAATGCCTCGCTGTGACGTCCATGGGCATATTTCGCCATCGCGACGGTTGCACCTTCGTCCAGGAGATAGACTACGCACGTATCGAGAGGAACCAGTTCCTCGATCTTCTTCACAAAGAGTTCAAGAGTGTCCTGCAGATTCAGCGACGAACCGAATACTCTTGCAAGCTCGTAAAGCGTAAATACCTCGCGGTTGGCTTTCTTTATTTCCTCGATATACCCCGACTTGGACTCGAGTTCTGCGATCGGTACTCCATTGACTCCTGATCCCGGCTTTTGTTTGTAGGACAGACCCGTATCTTCGACCTCATCCTCGAAGTTCCTGAGGTTTCGCAGGAAGATGTCAACCACCCTCGGATCAAACTGGGTTCCTGCACCATTAATCAGGAACTTCCGCACTTCCTCGCGAGCAACCGGAGCCCGGTAAGGTCGCACGCCCCTCAAGGTATCGTATGCATCCGCAACCGCAAGGATTCGGGCCGTGATGGGAATATCCTCTTTCGCAAGTCCGTCAGGGTAACCCGATCCATCCCAGCTTTCATGATGGTGCTTAACCGTGGGAACGACAGGGTAAGGAAAATCGATCTTCGCTAGTATGGAAGCACCAACCGACGCGTGGATCTTGATCTTCTCCATTTCTGCAGGTGTAAGCCTCCCCGGTTTGTTAAGAATGTGATCCGGTACCGCCAGCTTTCCAATATCGTGAAGCAGAGCACCGGTGCTTAGTGCCTCGATCTCAGGACCCGGGAGGTTCATGGCTTTACCAATTCCAACAGCGTAAATCTGAGCACGGCTGACATGGCCCCTGCCAACCTGGTCACGAGCGTCAATTGCCGTCGCAAGCGCCTCGACTGTTGCCAAGTGGATCCTGTTTGCTTCTCGAAGTTCTTTTGTCTTTTGCTCGAGCATCTGCTTGTGAATGCGATACGCGAGATGTGCGCCTATTACGAGAGGCAACATCAGAAGTCCCAATGGAAGTCCAAAGTAGACGAGTAGCAGATGGAATCCGAATACCAATCCTACACAAAACACGCCCGCTGCTACCCCAAATGCAACGTTGACTTTCCAAAGTCCGAGAACAGAAGCAGCCCCCTGTAGTTTTAGGAATATCGAGTATGAGACCGAATAGAGTAAATAGTGAACAACAGCTGCAGAAATGAGTCCAACCAACAGAAGTCCCGCGTTTGTCGGATTGTTACTTACCGGATCCACGAGGAAGGATATCTTTCCGCCCACAACGTAGTAAAAAATATGAGTTGAGATCCACGTAGTCCAGGAGATAGTTGAAATATCAACGGTCCAGCGAAGTGGATTACGGCTACCCAGTTGGAAATTGCTGATTGCGGCGGCGATTGCCAGCAGTACCGCCGCGCCCGGTCCGATCCAGATCGCCGACCAAAAGATGATCAGCTCCCGAAATGAAACGTAGCCATTGGTTTTCGGCAGTTTTAGATGGTACTGGCTTACCGTGATTGTAATCGCCAAACACACGGCGAATACGATCCAATCCTTGAAATCGAAATAAAGAGCCGAGTAAGCAGCATAAATCGCCGCGCAGCCGCCCATTACGACTAGCGCGCTCCAGACCAACTTGGTCGCGAGATTATGTTCTGAGAGATTAAACTGCTTCAAATTGATATTGCTCCCAGGTGAGGCTCTGATTTTAGCCGCAGACTCGAAGTCCGCAGATATTAAACTGGAGATCAAGAACCATGCCATTCAAATGGCGCTGATATTTCGATGTTTCTGGGAGGATTATCTTGGTATGAGCGAAAGCAACATTCAGAATGACCGATCGATCTGACAATGATCGGTCATTCTGAAGCCTGATTGCTTTGGTGCATAGGGGATCGGAAATGAAAATTCCCAAAAGAACGCCTGTGAATTGCAGTTCAACAGACAATAACAATGTTAAACGATTTGCCCGGAAAAATCAACGGCTAATTCATAAGAATTGACAGCTGAAAAATGTTTCAAAAAACCCTGTTTAGTTGTTTGTCATCAGGTATTTCTCTGGAATTGGACTTTCTTTCGATTCCTGTTGCCAGAACACGGAAAGAATCCACCAACGTTTTCCATCATTCAACAGTTGAATACTGTTAATTCCACGCATGAACGGCTTCTCGTCTTCCAGCGAAAACCGCGCTTCGTAAGTGGTAAACACATGGGCAATGTTTCCGAATACGTCAGTCTTGCGTGCTATCTCCTGTTCATAGAATCCATTCCGCTGGAAAAACGGTTCAGATCTCTTGGCATATTCATCAGGGGCGTCCATTCGCGCCCGTGTAACCCCATCTTGTCCCTTTCCGCTGGGAATCAGTCGTGCACCTTTGTAAAACAACGCATTAAACCTGGCCCAATCGCGCTTCTTCTCCTTCGGCCCGGATATAACGTCATATAGCGCTTTTATTGTCGAATCAATAGACTTATGGTCCTTTGAATAGTCGGCCGCCGGTTCTTCTTTCATCTTCGTCGCATCGGTTGTGTCGTTCTGGGCAGAAGCCACTGTAGCGAGTAGAACGAAACACAAAGTCAAGATCAGTCCTTTTTGTTTCATGGGTTTAAGTACGCCCTAGATAGGCTTTGGTTTCAGGTTTTAGCCAGAAAATCAGCAGCGGGATGGTTGCCGGCCAAAAACAACAACTCGTCAAACCGATCCCGATCATTACGATTCCATAGATCCAATTGTAAGGCTTTCTGGGAAGAAACAGCGCGATTAAATAGATCAAGCCAAGTATAGGACCGATTACCGCATAAACGATGCCTGTAATTAATGCTTCTTCTTGTTCCTGAACGGTCGCCGCTTCGCCGCTGAACACTGCAATTACAACACCGAGAATAGTTACAACGGCATACAGTGCCAGCATGACTCCGCAATAGATCTTGTACCAGAAAAACGTTTTCCTTCCCGTCTCGCTGTCTACCGGCCCGCTCCCGGCCTCTGGATCATTTAGATTCCTGGCCTGAAACGTTTCCTGCGCGGGCACCGAGACTTCCGCCGAAGCGTCCGTTTCGGAGAACTCATGGCCGCATCGATGGCAACTCTTGGCCGACAGCAAATTTACAAGACCGCATTTCGGACATCTTAAGCCGTTCATGATTTTACATTCTCACCTATCGCCCATCGAATTCCAAACGGTGCGTCCTTTATGCAAATTGGTTAGAATAGGCGGTTCATGACGCAAGAAATGAAACATCTTCCGGGTATGACCCTTCCAGAACTCCGGAGCTTCGTGGAGGCCCTTGGCGAACCGGGTTACCGCGCCATGCAGCTATTCAAGGGAATGCATGAGAGGCGTGTTGAATCATTCGAAGAGTTCACCGACCTGCCAAAATTATTTCGAGAGAAGCTTTCCGGGGTTTCGATTCTCCGAACCTTGAGGCACGCGTCAAAGCATGTTTCAGAGGACGGTACACGCAGGTATCTATTTGATACCGCCGGGGGAAATCCTGTTGAAACGGTATTTATCCCGACCGAAAAGCGTGACACGATATGTTTTTCGTCTCAGTCAGGGTGTGCCTTGAAATGCGATTTTTGTCTTACCGCAAAGCTAGGATTTCTACAAAACCTGACTCCGGGTGAGATTGTTGAACAGATTATTTTTGCTCTGAACGATGTATATGGCCCGGGAACTGAGACTCCGCATGGCACGAACCTGGTTGCGATGGGAGCTGGAGAACCGTTCAATAATTATGAGAACTTACTGAAGGCTGTTTCGATAATGAACGAAGAAACAGGTCTTTTCATTGTGCCGGGCAGGATTACGATTTCGACCGTCGGAATCGTCCCGAGGATTCTTGAATTCTCGGAACTTAAAAGACGTCCTAATCTCGCGATCTCGCTCTCGGCCCCTAATGATGAATTAAGGGATCGCCTCATGCCGGTCAATAAACGCTGGAATATCGATGAATTGATGTCTGCAGCTGCAGTTTTTCAAAAGTCCCTGCGACGTGGCGAACGGTTCACATTTGAGTACGTCTTGCTCGATGATGTGAACGATTCGAAGGAACACGCAAAACAGCTTGCATCAGTTTTAAGGCGCTATCGACTGGACCGCGTGAAGATAAACCTGATTCCTCACAATTCAGCTGAGGCGCTTGATTATGGCGCACCTTCGATTGAGCGAGTAGAAGCTTTTAAGCTCGCACTTGAGGCTGAAGGCGTCTCCGCCTATATAAGAAAACCCCGGGGAAATGACATATTCGCGGCCTGCGGGCAACTGGCTGCGAAGCAAGGTAAGAACCCTGTCAAAGCCTTAACTATTTAGTTTATGGAAATTATCATTCTTGGAGTATTGCTTGTGGCCGTAATGGTTTACGTTTCCACTAAGATCAAACGAGCCGCGGCGAGAGCCTATGAACCTGAAACGGTAGAAAAGGAAGATTTTCGGGTCGAAAAGCCGGCGGGGTTCCTTTATCCGTTGAATGCTGAGACTGAGTTTCCTTATGAAGCGTACTCAAAAACATATGGTGAGCGAGGGACTCGGAATATTTGGCGTGCAAGAACGAGGCTCAGGGTTAGCGACGGACTCAACGTTCGAAAAATAATCAACGAGATCAAGAGGAGCAGCGAGACCTCATTTTCAGAAAAGGTGATGGACGACCTTCCGGAGAATCAGATCGGAAGCATCATCAGAACTCAAAAAGAAGAAAACGAAGTGGAGTACAAATTACTGCGCAAGATCGTCGGGAACAAAAAAACGAACAAGACTTACGAACTCCGGACTACGCTCTTATGTCCTTACGAGGAAGAATACGTAGATGATATTTGTGAAATGATGCGGAGTTTTGAGTTGAAATAGGTCTGCTCCGGCGGAGCATATTCAGTAAGGTATAATTAAATCTAGCTCTTGATTTACGAACAACCAATTGAGGGCAAATATTGATCTAACCAGATCGGCGGGCATCTCGTTGAACTTAAGCTTATGAAATTCAGGCACTTATTTTTTTGCATTCTTGTACTGACTATCGGCCTCGCAGTTCAGGCATCGGCTCAAACTATTGTTGGCGGAATTGGGAAAGGTAGGGTTTCGAAAGGAACTACCGCCCGGGGATATGCGGTACTCAAAATCCCGAAGGGCCTTCATGTGAACTCGTATCGCCCTGAAAGCGAATATGCTATTCCGACGCGGGTAACGGTAAAAGGTGACGGTGTTCGGGCATACGGTGTCACTTATCCTGCCGGGAAAAAACGGAAATTTAGTTTTTCAGATGATCTGATCAGTGTTTATGAGGGCCGGGCCTATTTTGGCTTTAAGGTCTCGGTACCTAAGAATTATCGGAGAAAAACAGTTCGAGTAAGGGTTTCGATCAGGTATCAGGCTTGCACCGATGAGGTCTGCTACGCTCCCAAGACAAAATCTATATGGGTCTCCGCACGGGTAAGATAGCTCAGTCAATCGAGACCCCGTCGGGAACAAATTCGATATAAACAACAGTTCCGTCAAAACCACCCTTTGCGGTGGTTTTGTACGTTAGGACCACGGAACCGGTCGGCGGTTCGAGCCCGCAACCCAACTTTATTCCACCGGCGTTCCTTCCGAATACCATTATCTCTATACCCTGTGCATTCGAAGTTTCAAACCTCAAGGTGCCCGATTCGGTTTCGAAACCGAAATACATGCCGGAACCATCACAGCTCACTTCTCTTATCTCTCCAAGAGCGCGGCTTTCACCCCGTTTTGGTGTTCGAAGGGTGAGTTCGGTCTTCATTATTTCGTTGCGCCTCTGACGTTCCGCTGCCTGAGCACGAGTTTCGTTTGCCGGGATGTCACGCACTTCAATCGGGGTTCCCTTGTTGGCCTCATTAGAGCTTTTTAGGATCACTACCCGCGTATCCTTCTTGATCTCATCCTCTGACTTAAATCTGAACCGATCCGGTACGAACGAGATCGCTTTTACCAAACCTGACGATGTATAGTTCAGGACTGCCAAAACTTCCGAAAAGCCCGATCCGCATTCGAAATTTATTCCCGCGGTATCCTTCGAAAGAGACCGGAGTTTGAGATTCTGGAAGCCATCGCTGCGCAGCGTAATCTCCCTTCCGTCCTTACCCTCAATCATGTATGTAATCTTCCTGCCGTTGCATCGAACCGACCTGATATAGCCAAGTATTCTTCTCTCACCCGTGACGGTCTCAATCAGCGAACGATTCATTACCGAGATCTCACGCTCCGCTGCGATTCTTTCGATCTCTTTTTCTGTTAAATCATTGCGCACGATTGTAAACCCAAAATCCGAGTCCCCCCGTCGTGCGTTTCGGGCCCTTTCATTTCGCGCCTCTATATCTCTAAATCTCTTAAGGTTATCCAAAACGCTCTGCGCGGTAGCACGCTGCTCCGGACTTGCAGTCGAATTGTAGATCGACGTGGCTATTCGCTCAGCTTCATCAAATCTCTTGAGCCGCAGATAGACCTGCGCAAGCGTCAAATAGGCAGTTTCATTTCCCGGCTGGAGCTTGAGAACTCTCCGCAGTTGTGACGCCGCTCCCGCAAGGTCTTCACCGGTAGCCAGGTTAACAAATGCAAGCAGGTTGTAGCTGGGTACAAACTCCGGTCTGAGCTTGATGGCCGTGCCTATCGCATCTCGAATCCGTTTGGCCGTTTGAGGCGGATAGCCCATTACAAACCCGTTATCATCCATGGTGCTCCGGCTAAGCACAAAGGCGTAACTGTAATAAACGTAATAGTCTTTGGCATCGCTTGCGACCGCTCTCTTCAGGAAGGACTCGGCTAAATCATATTTACCCTGCTTTAACCGCAGAAGCCCCATCGAAGTGTTTGCGATCGGCTGATCCGGATTTTTTGCCAACGACTGTTTTAAATACTTTTCAGCACCAACAAGCTCACCGTGATGGAATAGTAAGCTGCCAAGATCGGCAAGGGCACTCGCCTCAGGCAGATCAGAAATGGAAAGCCTGTGTTCAGTTACCGGTTTTACCTTGATATCGGCAATAAGTCTGTCGAATCTTTTCTGTTTTACATAGTTTCCGAGGATCAACTCCATCTCCCCGAAATCCACGCCGAATGCGCGCCTGAATACCTTTTCCGAATCTTCACCGCTTTGAGACGCAGAAATAAGAACCGACAAATTCGAAAGCCTGTTCTTTGACGCAAGATAATGGATAAGCGCCCAGGCCTGGGCGTAAAAAATCGTCCGGGAGTGGTCACCATTCTTATGGAGGGAGTAATTATCTACCGCGAAGAAGTCTTTTAGCGGTATCAATTCGCTTCGCTTGAGGTAGTACAAATGGTCCTGACGCAAATTCCCGAGTAATACCTCGCGGTCTTTCACTTCCATCGTCGAGTAGTATTCTGCGAGTCCTTCGTTTAACCATGGAGGTATGTCTGAACGGTCAAAATTGTTATTCAGCAGATGATGAACATACTCGTGGAAAATCGTTTCGTAAGTCGTCTGCTTTCCGTGCGCGGTGGTAAGGGCTATGTAATTTGCTGATTCGGAAGTCAGAAAATAACCCCCGATTCCCTCATCAGGTGTCCCGTCTGGACGCTTCGGTAAGAATGGCTTAAATGACGCAACGTCCCTAAATACAATGACCTTGGTATCGACCGTTTCCTGGAGAGCGATTTTAGGAAAGAGACGCCCAAACGCCTCTCGGAACTGCTCCATCCGCACCGCAACTTCGCCAATCTCGGAACTCGGAGCATTCCCTATAAGGTGGAAATTGTCACTGCGAACAGTCGTCCAGGTATCGGCGGAAGATGCTGAAGCGCCGGTTGTGGCAAATATTGTCGCCAGGGCAACAAGCAACCAAATTCTAAAACGCAATGCCATATCGAGATCTTTTGGGACTGGACCGCGGTCAGGGCTTTTCGCACCTGCTCCGCCCAATCACCGACATGAGTCTTCCAGTTTTTCCATATTTCTTCTTTTCAACACGATACGAAAAGAAGAGGTCAGTTCGCTCCATTGTGCAATAAGGAGCGGCGTAAATGTTATTGGGATTGACTCCGGCCGCAATCAGTTGCTCGCGGTTTGCAAGATGTAGGTCAATTAGTGCGTGTCCCGGGCGGGTTTCTTTAAATAGTTTTCCACTTGTGGAAAAGTTCTTTTCGAATGCGTCGATTACTTCCTGACCAATTTCATAACTTTCACAACCTGCCGCGGGCCCGATAGCCGCAATCAGATTCAACGGTTCTGCTCCGTACTCATCACGCAGCATCCGAATCGCTTTCGGGACTATCGATTCGACGGTTCCGCGCCACCCCGCATGGATAGATGCAAACGATCTTGTTTCCGGATCACCAATAAGAACCGGTACACAATCGGCCGTTTTGACTCCCAACAGCACTCCTTCAAGGTTCGAGACCATGCCGTCTTGCTTCTCTCTATTGATTCCCAGGTCCCCGTCACCGGTGATTTTACGAACGAGATCACTGTGGACCTGCCAAACCGTCGTAAGGTTGTAATCCTTTCCGAAAACCGCCAAAAACCTCCCTCGATTCTCAGCAATATTCATGTCAGAATCCTCACCGAAACCGGCGAGGTTGAGGTCGTTTTCGGGAAACGGCGAGACTCCGCCCAACCGTGTTGAGAATCCGTTCGTAAAACCGGCATCTTCAAGCGGCTTGCAGACAAGCACTTTGACTCCGCCTTTTTCTAGCCAGTAAAACCCTGAATCTGTTAAGGTTGAGTCACTTCCCACGGGTGCATTGTTGATGATTTTATCCATTGGAACCGACATCATCGAAGTCTACCGCATACGCGAAACGATCGAAAGAACACCGCGTTTCGTGGAGCGGGTGTTTACCGAACACGAACGTAAATACTGCGACTCTAAGGGGAAGGCTGCAGCCCAGTCTTATGCGGGACGATTTGCGGCGAAAGAAGCTCTTCTCAAAGCTCTCAAAACCGGCTGGCGTGGAAAAATTTCGTGGCATGACATTGAGGTTCGCAATGACGAAGACGGTGCGCCGGAGTTCGAGCTAAGCGGTGAATCAAAGCGGCTTGTTGAAAAGATGGGGGCTGAACGTGTCCACCTTTCTATATCTCATACGACTGAGCATGCAACGGCGAATGTTGTATTGGAGAAAGAGGGCTGAGAACTAAGAACGCGAAGCGCAACTCCCAAAGTTGATACAGTACAGGGAGCCGTAGCGACCTGCGAATATTGTAAGTGCGGGACTCGTCGAATCGAGATTCATGAGACTCCCGACGGGTCACTACCGTTCCCCGTACAGATAGGGCAGAATATAGCAATAAATTCCATCACCTACCTATCGATGAAAGGCAAGAATCAAGCGTCAATAATTCTCCGCAAACCCAAACGCAGCGACGTCCCAATACTATTCGACCAGCAAAACGATGCCGGTGCGCATCGGATGGTCGGCGTCACATCTCACGCACCGGACGACCGTAAAGCCTATTTTAGTAAATGGGAAAAGATCTTTGCGGACGACGGGATCATTGCGCGCACCATCTTGTTCCAAAATGAGATTGCAGGTGTCATCAACTCTTTTCATGCACCCTGGTCTAATCGACTGGAAGTTGGTTACTGGCTGGGCCGTGAGTTCTGGGGAAAAGGAATCGCCACGAAAGCACTCGGTGAGTTTTTGTTGATTGATAACCGGCGTCCTCTAGGTGCTACCGCAGTTGTAACCAATAAGGGTTCGATCAAAGTTCTTCAGACATGCGGCTTCGAGATCGTCGATACCGTCGATGTAGAGTTGGAAGGCGGCGAGGTGCTCAGCGAACACAGGTTTGAACTTCTGTGAGCAGTGAGCTGTGACCTGTGAGCTGTGAGCTGTGAGCGGTGAGCTGTGGAAAGTAAACTTCAGAACACTTGGAACTTGGAACTTGGAACCTGGAACCTGGAACTTGAAACCTGAAACTCGAAACTTGAAACTTGAAACTTGAAACTTGAAACTTGAAACAAGTTATCACCCATTCTCAGTTTCACCGTCTCCCTTTTCCGACGGCGGAATTACCACCTCGCTCGGAAAACTTTCCGGCGACGTGTGCAAATGGCGTACCTTCCAGTTCTTTCCCCATTTCTTGAAAACCAAGGTCATGCGCCCGCTCGATTGTTCTAAATTCCCCTCGTACTCCTGTGTTTGCTTCCACTTACAGGAAACATAGGCAGATGTCGGACTCAGAACCTCAACCCGCAACCCCGTGATTTCCAAGGTTACATTCTTACGTTTCGCGTATGACGCTTTGCGGTTCGCGTTCATGTTCTCCCAGCCTATCGTCGCGGAACCGTTATAGTTAAAAAACAGCGTCTTTGGATCGTTGTGGTAGACGCTCATCACCTTGTCAGCATCCACCTGGCGAATCCCTTCAACGAGGGTTTCGAAGGTTGATTTCACCTCAGCTTCGATTGCTTTGGCACGCGCAACCGCCCTTGTTTTCGAGTTTTGTGCGAATCCGGTTGCAGTAAATGTTAGAATCAATAAAAGCACTGTTATTAGGTTTTTGCTCATTTTTATTTCCTCGGTTTGAACTGGGTTAAATCTATATTTTAAGGTATTTAGTTGCAACAGATTCAACTGAGTTTGTTTTCGAATGTCGAAGAAGAAAAAGTTTGATTGTCCATCCTGTCTTGCGCCGATGGTCTTTAAGGGCGGCGAATCCTTGTTTCAAAACTGCGAAGCATGCCTTGCGCCGATAGTTATTCCCGACAGCCTTTACTACGATTCGGGTACCGAACTTGCGTCGGCGTCCTTCGCAAGTCTGGGTAATGACATTGACGTGAATGTAGAACAGGTAACAAATGAATTGACGCCGGGGAGCAACCTGCCCGAATCGACGATTTCCGATTGGGAAGACGCTAAGATCGAACAGTTTGACGTCTATCAGGAAAAGATCGGTACTGGAAGTGTCGCTGAAAAGGAAGCTTTTGATCTTGTGATTTCGGAGTCGGCAAACGATGGCCTTGATTCCGAGACCCTGAAAGAACGGAGTCCGCATCAAGAGCTATCGGTCACCATCGACCTGATAAGGGACGAGCTCGCGGCGGGTGACAAGGTCGAGGCGATAAAGATTTTCAGGGAGGCTTTTCCGACTGACGTCAGCACCGCGAAAGACGCCATCGAAGCGCTCGAACGCGGGGAGCAACTAGACCTCTTGAATTTTAAGTAGGAGAACGAATATGTCGGTTACTTTTCAATGCCCATCTTGCTCTCGAACGCTACTCTATAGTTCAGGCGATGAGTCCTTTCAGATTTGTCGACTTTGCGGCAGCAAGATCATTGTTCCCTCGACGACTATTCACGAGAATGACCTTCGCAAACCCGGCGGAGTGGGCCCTTCACTTGAGGCACTGAGAAATTTGAAGTTGGCTGAGATCCAAAGCGAACTAAACGCGGGCCGCAAGATAGAGGCTATCAAGCTTTTTCGGGAGTCTTTCAAAGCAGATCTATCTACCGCTAAGGACGCAGTTGAAATGATGCAGTCGGGTGCACGAATTCCCGGGAAGGCGCTTTCGAAGGTCGCTCCTGAGAAACCGGTCGAACAGAAGATCCACACCAACGTCCCTGTTAACCAGGACAAGGGTAATTCGTCACGTATCGCCACGACCATTTTCTGGATGATTGTGATCTTTGGTATCGCAATCGCCGTTCGGATCTTTAGTGAATGATTAGCGAAAACCCCAGGTGAGATTTGATAGGAAGAGGAAGATGATTCCAGCTCCTGCGATCATCAGGAACAAGTTCAGGACTGCTCCTGTTATCGGAATACCCTTTCCGTGATTCCCTGACAAAAGGCCGATCAGGCCAAAAATGACTCCTAACAAATGTAGAACCGGTGCCGAAGCGCCAAAGACAACCCAGACGATGCCGAAAGGTTTACCAATATCCCTGTCTATGCTGTTTAGTCCCAAGGTGATCAATAGAAGCAAAACGACCAGGACCGGTGTTGCGATGGCAATTCCAAGCGAAAGTATTCCCAGTTTTGATCTAGATTTCGACATCTCTACCTATCCTACTCAATTCGTCTGGGCGTTTTGATCGGCGGGTATTGCTGTTCCGCGAAAACTAACCGTCTCGGCATCCCAGACGTTCTGAGTCAGGCCTGCGCGACAGACCTTGCAAAGCATGGCTCTTAAAGACAACCTTCGATTCTCAACCGACAATCAAAATCAATTTCCAACTACGGTTTGCGTTTCGTCTTGGCGATCCACTCATCGACATGACGCTCGAGAATGTCCAATGGCACCGCGCCGTTCTCAAGGAGGACATCATTGAAAAAGCGTATGTCGAAATCGTCACCGAGCTCCTTTGTCGCACGAGCGCGAAGTTCCTGCATCTTTAACTCGCCAATCTTATAGGCAAGCGCCTGACCCGGCCACGCGATATAGCGGTCGATCTCGTTTACGATGTCCTGCTCGGTCTTTGCCGCGTTGTCCATAAAGAACTTGATCGCTTTGTCACGGTCCCATTTGAAGTAATGGATTCCGGTATCGACAACAAGACGAACCGCCCGCCACATCTCATATGTAAGCTGTCCAAATTTGTCGTACGGATCCCCGTAAAGACCCATGTCTTCTCCGAGTGACTCACTGTAAAGACCCCATCCCTCCGTAAACGCTGTAAAACCGCCGAATTTCCTAAAATTCGGCACTTCGCCAAGTTCTTGCTGCAGTGCAATTTGCAGGTGGTGACCCGGTACGGCTTCATGAATCGAAAGCGCCATCATTTCCCACTTCGGACGGGTTTCAGGTTTGTATAGATTGACGTAGTAATAACCTGCCCGAAGGCCATCCGCCGACGGTGAGTTGTAATAGGCGGTAGTTGTGTCGGGTGCGATCTGAGCCGGAATCGGGATAACACCGTATGGCATACGTGGCATCGTTTTGATCACTTTCGGCACCTCAGGATCGATTCGTTTCGAAATTGCACGATAGGCATTGAGGAGTTCTTCCGGGGTTTTATAGAAATACTTCGGGTCAGTTCGAAGGTGCTCGAAAAACGCTTTGAGATCCCCCTTGAATCCAACCTTCTCGCGAATCTTCTCCATCTCGGAACGAATCCTTTTCACCTCAGACAGACCCTTTTCATGCACTTCCTTCGGCGTCATGTTGGTTGTGGTAAATGAACGCGTCAGGAATGAGTAGTACTCTTCACCCATCGGGTGCTGCCAGATTCCGGCTTTCGGATAGCTCGCCGGAAGATATTCTTCAACAAAAAACTTCTTCAGCTTCTTGTACGAGGGAATGATCTTCTTCGATATTGCTTCTCTACCGGCCTTTGTAAGACGCTTCTTGTCAGCATCACTAAAGCTCTCGGGAAATGACTCAAACCTCGAAAACCAGGGACTTTTTTCCGGATCGTCGACGATCTGTGTATCAATCTGCGAAGGAACCCGGGACAATACTTTTTGAGCAAGCATGATGTTCAAGCGTTTACCTTCTTTCATCAAAGCAATCGTTTGATCCATCCGGTCTGGAAATGCATTGAGCCTGGAAACCCAGTCCTCATAATGCTTTACAGTGTCGAACTTTAGAAATCTGGCAACAGAATGTGCCGTCTGAATACCGCCCCTTTGATTTATCGGGTAAAGATAACCCTTGTACTTGTGACGCTCGATCCCGCCCTCGTACTGTTTCTTGAACAAGTCGTAATTTAGTTTGTCGCTGTCCGAGAGCTTTGACCTGTCAATCCGTTTGATCTTTTCAAGAGCTGCCTTGGTTTCATTATGCCGGCGCTCGATCGCCGCAAAACTGTTGTCTGTCCAACGGTCGTTGGCACTCAGGTCTCCAAATTGCGAGGCTCGAACAGGGTTATTGGCCAATCCTCTTTTCCATTCAGAATCGAACAACGCATAAAGCGCTTTTGTCGCTTCGCTGTCATTAGATTTGGGGGTCTGCCCGACACATACGCCCACAAACAAAACCGTCACGAATAGAATCTTCAAAATCTGCATCACAAATACTCCTGAAACCGGACGCCGGATCGGCTAACCGGACAAATTGGTTTGGCTTGAGTCTACTCCAATCTGAGTTTTTTTCACAAAATCGGTCCAAATCTCATGAATACCTTGCTTCTTTTGTCGACAGCGAATAACATCTTTTTCACGGTTATTAAGATGACGAACAAGAGCCTCGGCACAGAGCAATTCGAACACCTTTTCGACAAGTCCAATCTTCTTCTTTTCATGTTGAATGACGAGAAAAAGGAGATTGATGAATTAAGAAGTTCGGTTAGAGAACTTAAACGGGAACGTGACACCCACCGCGAAAAAAATCGCGAGCTCCGGGAACGCGTAGAACAGTTGTCCGAGAAACGGTCTGAAATTGATGTAAAATCCGGAGCAATTTTAAAGGCCCTCAAAGAAGCGCATCTTCAATAGCCATGGCCCGTAAACTCACATTCACGATTCCAAAAAAGAAAGCAAAGTTTGATGTTGCGATTACCAAGGTTGACCGCTCTAAGCTCTACGGAGACACGCGTGTTGAAGCCTTCGATGAAAATGGTGAGAAATGTGAGTTGGTTTCGATCGCCAGCGATGGCCAAACTCTTTTCGGCCGTGGGGGGATCGCGTTCGCGACGATGAATCAGGACGGCAACTTTGTCGAAAAGAGCACACTTACCCCGATAGATGACGAAGGTGAAGTGATCGAGATGTCTGAGTCCTCATTCTCCGGTGAGATCGAACTGACAGAGACTACAAGTGTCGAAGACTATCTTTCACATCTCGTAAAATCGGTGTATATGCTTGAAAACGCTGAGGATCCGGAGGCGCTGAGAGAGCTCCTTACCGATGGAGATATCTATAAGTTCAACTTTAGCTACCGCAAGGGAATCATCGTTGATACAGCTTTTCTACTCGCAAATGAAGCGGGCGAACCATTCATGATTCTCACGAGCCCTTCGGATATCCACTTCCTTTCGTTTAACGACAATACGGGTCTTGACGCCGAAGAAGAAGAGGGCGGTGACGATGATGCGTTTGATTTCGGAGCGTTGTAACCGCGTATTGATATTAAAAAATGAAATTCCTGAGTAGTCAGTTCGCATACCTGTTCTCTGATCGCGAAATGCAGGCCAACCTTCGTTCGTTACTGCGATATGTAGCACTGCTCGCGGCCGTGATTACAGCATACGCGATAATTTTTCACTTCATCATGCTCTACGCAGAAGGCCGATCCTATTCTTGGATCACAGGCTTCTACTGGACACTAACCGTGATGACAACTCTGGGGTTTGGCGATATCACGTTCGAAAGTGATACCGGGCGGCTATTCAGCATCATAGTGCTCCTTTCAGGAGTGGTAATGCTTCTGGTGATGTTGCCGTTTCTCTTTATCAGGCTTTTTTATGCACCCTGGCTCGAAGCACGTTTGCAGCTAACTGCGCCCCGGAAAGTCGCCGACGAAACGCGCGATCACGTTATCATCGCATCTTATGATTCGATTGCCGTCGGTCTTATCAAACGACTTCGGACGGAAAAAATTCCCTATGTTGTCATTGAGCCGGATCCCTCAATTGCGGCAGAGTATGTGGCCGACGAAATCAATGTCGTTACCGGGGAAATCGACAGGGTAAAAACCTACACCAATCTGAAGGCCGATCAAGCTCGTCTTGTGGTGGCCAACCGCGAGGATACGACCAACACCAACATAACGCTACACGTTCGCGAGCTTACTGCTAGTACCCCAATCGCAACGATCGTTGAAGACGAAGACTCCGTAGATATTCTGGAGCTGAGCGGCGCCACGCACGTTTTGGCGCTCAAGCACCAGCTGGGCGAATACCTCGCGAATCGGGTCAGCGGAGTAACAGCTGAAGCGCGCATCATCGGAAATTTTAAGAGTTTGAAGATCAGCGAGCTCCCGGTGGCAAACACACCTCTTGCCGGCCAAAAAGTTAGTGATACCCAACTTCGCGAGAAGTGCGGACTGAACATCGTCGGCATCTGGGAAAGAGGTCATTTACTCCCCGCGTTCCCGGACACCTTGATCTCTGAACGAGCAGTCGTTGTGCTCGTAGGAACCGAACCGCAGATCAAGGAATTAAACAAACTCCTGCCCCGCAGGGAAGAGTCCTATGACCCCGTCATAATCATTGGATCCGGAAAGATTGGTCTGGCTGCGGCCCGAGCTCTGAAAAGGATTAAAATACCCGTGCACGTACTCGATAAAGACGAGAAGTCTCTTGACCGGCTTAAGGACTTGGCCGACGCATCGTTTCTCGGCGACGCCGCCGATCACGAGGTACTCAAGCGCGCCGGTCTGGAACGTGCCTCAACTGTCTTGCTTACGACTAACGACGATGCGATGAACATTTATCTTGCCGTTTATTGCAGACGTCTTAACTCCAATCTCCGCATAGTCAGCCGGATTACAGATGAACGCAATGTGGAGGCTATCCACCGCGCCGGCGCAGACTTCGTTCTGAGCTATGCGTCTTTGGGGGTTGAAGCCATCTTTGCATTTCTCCGGCAACGTGGACCTGTGATTTTAGGGGAGGGTGTGGATCTCTTTTCAATTCCGGTGCCAAAATCGCTGGCAGGCATGACATTGCGGGAGACCGGAATCGGGTCGCGTACTGGTCTGAGCGTGGTCGCTGTCCAGCAAGGTGACGAATTCATCACTCAGCTCTCAGTCGACATGCGTATCGAGGCAGATGCAAAACTCATCACCCTCGGGAGTCTTGAGCAACGCAGCGCGTTCACTAAAGCGTTCGAATAGTAAGGGAATTGAATATGGTGGAAATTGAAGAGACGTCAGTAAGTCTCCGTGAAGGTTTTCTCGATGGCCGGCCTATATTCAACTTCTGAACAGCGACATTAAAGTCCGTATTCCAGATTCTCACACTTAATCCTGTCGATCTTGGCAGACTCGAATTTTTTCGCTTCAACGTTCACCTTCCACGCCTTCAGAAGGTTTGTGAAGTACTCCTTATCTTCGTAAACAGCGACAGCAAAGAACCGTGAATCAGGCTTTCCATCCAAGTGACACTGTCCACCAAGCACGAGCCGCTGATTTTTCTTTACCTTCGGTAGGTTCATCACGTCGAAAACCTTACTCGTATACTTTTTCTGATCGGCTGAGAACACACGCTCTTCTAGCCAAATCATTGTTGGTTCGAACGACTCGTCTCCGGCAGGCCTTAAAACGACGACGACAAACGGAGATTCAGCGAGATCTGTAGAGGGTTTGGCTACCACCCAGCCGCCCAAGTCCTTCAATTCGTCGGGAAGCCCTTC
>JABDKD010000220.1 GCA_013003215.1 Pyrinomonadaceae bacterium | reverse complement strand
TTATTATCGAGGCCGTCAATCGTGATGTTCGTCGAATATGCTGCGTTACCAGCAAGGGAGATGTTTCCGGCACCAAGTACTTCGGAAGGTTCATCTCTTTCGCTGCCGCTGCCGATTCGGTCGTCACTTGCCAGGTTTTGAATCGAGAAGGGCTCCTCTGCCGTGCCGGCAACGGTGTAAACCAAATCGAGAACATCGTTCGAAGTGTTTGGAATCTCCTCGATCTCTCTTTCCGTTACGGTCGATCCGACCACGGTTCGAGTTGTATCAATCATCGGAGCACCGACATCTCCGATCGAGACAGTTTGCTCCGCGGTGACTCCTGCGGGAGAAAGCACGAAATCAATCTGTACTCCCTGCCCCGAAACGGTAGCAAGGTCTGTTTTTGTCTTTACGGCAAACCCGTCAGCTGAGGCTTTAACGGTGTAATTGCCTGGAGGAAGTTCGATCAATTTGTAGCGTCCGTCGGCATCGGCGACAACAGACCGTTCGATACCGGTACCGACAAAGACCGCCGCAACCGTTGCACCTACAACAATTGCACCGTTTGAATCGGTAACCTTCCCGGATATAACGACATCGTCGAGATCCTGGGCAAATGCGGTTGAAATTGAAATGATTATGAGGCCAGTGGTGAGAAGATAGACGGTGAGGCGTCTAGTCACTTTAGTCATTGAATTCTCCAGAGATGAATTGTTTTGACGTATTCTGGACTAAATTAGCGAAGAATGCAAAATTTTGCCGGTCCGAGACTTACATCGAATTCTGTTAGGAGTCTTCTTCTTGAATTGTGATTTCGTCCAGATCAATAATCGCGCGGCGAACTCTTGAGATCGGTATGAGGGCTTCTGATTCAGAAAAGGTCTCGACCTGGTTAGATATCTCGTCAGCGTGGGTCCGGAGATACTCAAAAAACCGCTCGAATTCACTCTGCATCGACTCCATCTTCTGACGCATGTTTAGAATGATTTCGACGCCGGCAAGGTTTACACCGAGATCGCGAGTAAGCGAAAGAATAACTTCAAGTCTTTCTAGATCCGCGTCCGTAAATAACCGTGTGTTACCTTCCGAACGCGACGGTTTGATCAAGCCTTCACGCTCATACATTCGCAAAGTCTGAGGATGCACCTCGTAAAGCTTTGCGACAACGCTGATCGTATAAGTTTTGATCTTCTTTTTACTCATAGATTATCGAGTTATGAGCGGTAGATACCGAGAACTGAGTTCTGAGTTCTAAGGTCTGAGTTCTCATAGTTTCTAGTTCTCGGTTCCCAGTTCTTAGTTTTCAGTTCTTAGTCTTCAGTCTTCAGTTCTCTCTAATCCAACCCCATTGCCCTTCGTGGGTTTTCCTGATTTACTTTCGCAAACTGGCGAAGCAAGTCCTTTGTCTCCTCGCTGATAACCTTCGGCAAGGTAATCTTGACCTCAACAAACTGATCGCCTTTTGTATTCTTATCCCTAAGGCTCGGGACTCCCTTGTCACGCAAACGGATCTTCTGCCCTGATTGCGTGCCCGGAGGAATTTTGAGCTTGGTCTTTCCGCTCACCGTCGGAACCTCGATTTTCGCGCCGAGTGCAGCTTCTGCGACCGTAATCGGTACCGTCACATAAATGTTATTTCCTTTGCGCTTAAGGTATCGGTGCTTGCCAACATTCGTGATTATGTACAAGTCTCCGGGCTGTGCGCCGAGACGTCCGCCATGACCTTTCTTGGGGACGCGAATTCGCGATCCGGTGTCTACCCCCGCGGGAATCCGTACCTTTACAACATCTTTCTTCGGCGTTACGCCTTTTCCTTTACACAGCGAACAAGGCTGCCTTCTCCGGCCAGTTCCTTCACAATCAGAGCAGGCCTGTGAAAACTGAAGTCTGCCACCCGACTTCTGAACCTGCCCGGTTCCGCTGCAAGTCGTGCAGACAACAAGCGGGCCGCCCATGTCCCCGGCTCCCTGACAACGTGAACACTGAACCGAATTATTGACGGTAAGGTTCGTTGTCAAACCGGTGACTGATTCTTCAAAACTAAGCGCAAGCGGAATCTCGATATCCCTGCCTTTCTTGGGAATTGGTCTCGGTGCTTCAGCTTGCGCCCTCGCCTCGGCTGCCCCGCTTCCAAACAGATCGGAAAAGATATCCTTAAAACTTGAAGAACCCTCACCCGCGGTAGAAGATGAAGAGGTGGTATCCCATTGAAAGCCCGAAAAGTCGAATCCGGATGCTCCGCCGCCGCCGGCACCACCGCCAAACGGCGAACTGGCATCCAGGTTATCAGCATAGTATCCAAAACGGTCGAATACCTTCCGTTTTTTCTCATCGGAAAGTACGTCGTATGCTTCCTGGATTTCCTTAAACTTCTCTTCGGCGCTATTGTCCCCAGGATTCACATCGGGATGATATTTTCTTGCGAGACGCCGGTAAGCCTTTTTGATGTCGGCTGCCTTTGCGTCCTTTTTTACCGCGAGAGTCTTGTAATAGTCCTTCTTCTTTGCCATAAAAATGCGCGGCTGGAACCGGCGGCCGGTCCTCGGTCAGAAAACCGCCCACCGCGAACCAACCGCCGTTGCCAATTACTTACTCTTTTTCGTCCGAAGACTCTTCGTCATCAGAAGAGCCATCAGCCTCTTCTTCTACATCCACATATTCAGCGTCGATAACATCTTCATCGGAACCCGAAGTTCCTGAATCGTCACCGTCACCGCCTGCGGTTGCCGAAGAAGCCTGCTCAGCGCCGGTATCTGCACCCTCATCGCCCTGCTGGGAATAAAGAACCTCAGCAAGCTTATGGGAAGCAGATTGGAGCGCTTCAAACGCGCCGTTCATCGCGTCTGTATCTCCGTCATTCAAGGCTGTCTTCGAGTCAGAAATCGCCGCTTCGATCGCGTCTGCGTCAGCCGAATCGAGCTTGTCCTTGCTCTCTTCGAATGACTTCTCGACGTTGTAAACCAAACCGTCCAAACGGTTTCTGGCTTCGATCTCCGCTTTTTTCTCCTCGTCGTCAGCGGAATGCGACTCCGCGTCCTTCATCATCTTATCGATTTCGTCTTTGGAAAGACCCGAAGATGCTGTAATCGTGATCTTTTGCTCGCGTCCCGTTCCGACGTCTTTCGCAGATACGTTTACGATTCCATTCGCATCGATGTCAAACGTTACCTCTACCTGAGGAACACCACGCGGTGCGGGCGGAATACCAACCAGGTGGAACTTACCAAGAGTCTTGTTATCACCTGCCATCGGGCGTTCACCCTGCAACACGTGAACTTCGACTGAAGTCTGGTTATCCGCAGCAGTCGAGAAGATCTCAGATTTCCTCGTCGGAATCGTCGTGTTTCTGGGAATCATTTCCGTAAACACTCCGCCGAGAGTTTCGATACCAAGTGTCAGCGGTGTAACGTCGAGCAAGAGGATGTCCTTCTTGTCGCCCGACAGTACGCCGGCCTGCACGGCCGCTCCAACGCCTACAACTTCATCCGGGTTAACAGATTTGTTTGCGTCTTTGCCAAAATATCCTTTAACCATTTCCTGGACTTTCGGAATTCGTGTTGAGCCGCCAACAAGTACAAGCTCATCGATGTCCTTCGGCTCCAGGCCGGCATCCGCGATCGCCTTTTCAACCGGCGGCATCAGCCTCTTCAGAATCGGTTCGGCAAGCGCCTCGAACTTGGATCTCGAAAGCTTCATCACGAGGTGCTTCGGCCCCGTGTTGTCTGCCGTAATAAACGGAAGGTTAATTTCTGTCTCCATTGTTGAGGAGAGCTCGATCTTTGCCTTTTCTGCAGCTTCCTTAAGTCGCTGGAGAGCCATCTTGTCCGCAGTCAGATCAATACCTTGGTCCTTCTTGAACTCTTCGATGATCCAGTCGATCAATACATCATCAACGTCATCACCACCGAGGTGAGTGTCACCATTCGTGGATTTCACTTCGACAACACCTTCGCCGACTTCAAGAACCGAGATATCGAATGTACCGCCACCGAAATCAAACACCGCGATAGTTTCTTCAGCCTTCTTGTCGAGGCCGTATGCGAGGGCTGCCGCGGTCGGCTCGTTCACAATTCTCGATACTTCCAGACCTGCAATCTTTCCGGCGTCTTTTGTTGCCTGTCTTTGCGCATCATTAAAGTACGCAGGTACCGTGATTACCGCTTTGTCGACCTTTTGACCCAGATAGTCTTCAGCTGCTTGCTTCAGCTTCTGCAATACCATGGCCGCTATTTCAGGCGGTGAGTATTGCTTACCCGCAGCGTTGATCCTAACGTCTCCATTAGAAGCCTTTTCAACTTTATACGGCACTTGAGAGATTTCTTCCGAAACCTCATCAAACCTGCGGCCCATAAACCGCTTGATCGAATAAAGTGTGTTTTCGGGGTTTGTAACTGCCTGCCTTTTTGCAACCTGCCCTACAAGCCTGTCCCCGTCTTCTGTAAATGCTACAACCGACGGAGTTGTCCTGCCGCCTTCAGAATTTGTTATAACTACCGGTTCGCCGCCTTCCATTACTGCGACCACCGAATTAGTAGTTCCTAAATCAATACCAATAATTTTACTCATCTTTTATCTCCACCATTTATATCTCGATAAGACGTCAAATAGCCCGTAAACACACAGACGTCCTTGAGCTGACCATGAGTATAAGACTTGAGTGTCTTGTTGTCAAGTATATATGAGCGGAGCACTATAAAGGTTAAAACGTGGCAAGATCAATAGGAAAGGAGAACAAACCCCGGTTTATGCTGGATTTGCGCCCTATTCGTTCTCTTCCTGACGCATAAGCGACGAAACGAAATAGATGTAGTGGAAACCTGACAAAACAGCGAGGAAAACAACGATCACGTAGACTGTTGGAAGATAGAATGTGTACCCGAAAACCGCTGCAATCAGTATCAATCCAACCGCCGCGACTTGAACAGTTGTACTTGCCTTGCCAAGCCAGGAAGGCTTGAATCCGCGAAATCCCGTCATTACATTGATGGCGGCGGCAACGGTTACGATCAAAACGTCACGACCGATGACAGCTGCTGTTACCCAAAAAGGGACCGGCAGGTGTTTAACCGGCGGGAAGATATCCGGCAGTGTCAGAATAATAAACGCTGTGGTCATAAGAAGTTTGTCGGCGATCGGATCAATGATCGTCCCGAGTTCTGACTCCTGCCCGAATCTACGGGCGACAAAGCCATCTACGCCGTCCGAAATTCCGGCCACCGCAAACGCAGCGAGTGCCCAGCCGCTGTAACCGTAAAAAAGCAGGCTTGCAAACGCAGGTATCAGCGCCATCCTCATGAACGTCAGTATATTTGGGATGGTAACTACTTTTGAGGAAACTTCCTTCACGATAGAAATTCTATCTTATTGATCTGTGCTAAAAAACTGTTGGAATGAAAATGATCGAATTCTATGCGCAGGCAAGTTCGATCAGGGAAATCTCAGGGGGACATTGATATCGAACAGGCAAGACCACGGTTCCGATTCCGCGTGTTATGTAAACCTGGGTTTCCTTACGCCTATGCAAACCGCTGCTGAGCTTTCTACGTATCGAAGGGCGCTCTTTGTCCCGAATTTTTACCTGTCCGCCGTGAGTGTGACCGCTGAACATCACGTCTACGCCATGTTTTGCGGCTTGACGCAAAATGATCGGATTATGAGCGAGCAGCATCTTCATTTCATCGGGATACGAACCGGACAGTGCGGCCGGGACATCCGTAAGATTGACCATGTAATCATCGACTCCGCACATCCAGAAAGCCTGTCCTCTCGCCTCAAGCCGGAATCCTTCATTATTCAACACACGAATACCGGTGCCAGCCAGTGCTTTTGAGACGGCATCAGCATCCGTCCAATGATCATGGTTCCCGAGGCAGGCATAGATACCAAACTCTGATCTCAGACTTCCCAGTTGGTCGGCCACCGGCCCTATATATTCAGTTTCATGAGAAACGTAGTCTCCCGTCAGAACAACTACGTCAGGTTCGAGCCCATTTGAAATCTCGATAGCGCGTTCGATGTGCTCGATATCTGTAAACGGACTATGGTGAGTATCTGACAGATGAAGCACCCGCAGCCCGTCGAGTTTCGAAGGCAATCGGTTCAACTCAATCCTTGTCTCCTCAACAACTAAGGAATTAGCTTCATCGAGGGCGTTTTTTGCTACTTTTGAGAGGTTACCTGCCAGGTGGCGCAGAGGAGTTTCCGAAGCTACGGCAGATGAGATCTTTTCCGTAAGCTTTACCTTTCGTGTTCCGGCTATTTTCATATCGATTAGTTCCGGGAGAATAATCGGGGAAGCGCGACTTTCATTATTAGCACCCCGCAATTGAATTGTCTAGACAAATACCGAGCTTATTGAAATCGAATTTCTTTAATTGATAGGCCAAAAGATAGGAACCAGGATCATTGAAACGATAAAAACAGCGACGGTTAGAAACGATCCGACACGAATAAAATCTGTGAATTTGTACTGTCCCGGAGTGTAAACAAGTACGCACGCGGGCTCGAGAGGGGTAATAAACGAAA
Source organism: Pyrinomonadaceae bacterium (assembly GCA_013003215.1). Classification (GTDB taxonomy): domain Bacteria; phylum Acidobacteriota; class Blastocatellia; order Pyrinomonadales; family Pyrinomonadaceae; genus Aridibacter. Next base: position 35,648 of record JABDKD010000220.1, on the reverse strand, counting down.
ACGATGCCGCATATGTAATTCCGATAGCGAAAGTCCGAGGATTCAACCCAAGCGCGAGCGCGGTTTTGATCGCCACAGGCAACACAACAAGGGCGGCGGCTTGATTGGACATTGGCTGCGTCAGGACGACAGTGAGCACAAAGAATCCGGCGAGCACAGCTGTGGGCCCAAACTGGCCAAAGTTTTGCTCAATCAGCCCGGCAAGGTATTTATCAGTACCAGTATTCTCCATCGCAGCGCCGAAACTCATCATGCAAGCGATCAAAACCAGGATTCGAAAATCGATGAGTTTGTAGAGCTCCGTGTACCGTACGGTATTGGTGGCAAGCAGGAGCAGAACACCCACCAGCACAGCGATCGCGAGAGGGATCTCGTAACCCGTCACCAGCTTTGAAACTGAAAGCGCAAGAAACAAACCGAAAGCGGCCAATGCCCATTTACGCTTTTCAGTCCTGACCGGACTCGCGGATACGTCTTCCAGCAGGATCAATTCGCGTTCGACAATATAGGGTTCGATCCTCTGGCGATTGCCCTGAACAAGCAGAACATCACCGAATTTGAGATCCACTTCGCTCAACTTGGTGTTGAACATTTCACCGTGGCGACTAATCGCAAGTACAGTCAAATCATAGGTTTGCCGAAAGTTAATCGAAACGAGGTTCTGACCGATCAGTTTCGAATCTTTCATGACCATGACTTCAAAGAGAGAAACATCACCGGATTCCAGCTGATCGTCATTTAAGACAAAATCCGCCCGTATCTTTAGATTCGGATCTTCTTTGATCCGCAACAGGCCTGACAGGCTTCCTTCAACTCGAAGCCTGTCATTTGCCCGAACCCGATAGTCGGGTTTTGGTATCAGGTGCTCTTCGTCTTCCGGCAGGACGTCGATTACATTCAGATCGAGTTTCTTACTCAGATCGATTTCGGTGAGCCGTTTCCCCACTAAAGACGAGGTCTCGAGAACAAGAATTTCAGAGACATATTCGCGGATATGATACTTCTCCGTCAGCGAGTCTTCTCCCCCCCGAACCGGTAGGATCCTTCTTCCAAGCGTGAGCATGTAAACCAAACCCACAACTACGGTTATCGCTCCAACGGGGGTCAATTCGAACAGGGAGAACGGTTCGTAACCATACCGCTGATATGCGCCGCTTACAGCCAGATTAGTTGAGGTCCCCAGCAAGGTACAGCTCCCACCCAAAATAGCACCAAACGCAAGCGGCATGAGAAGTTTTGAAGGCGGTATCTTGGCTTTTTCGGCGAGGCCGATGACGACGGGAAGAAACATCGCCGTCGTGGTGGTGTTTTTGAGCACCGCTGCCGAGATCGCAGCTACGATCATGATCAGACCGGTAAGTAGCAACTCATTATTGCCCGCGACTCGGTAGAGCCTGCGACCGATCAGATCAACCAGACCCGTTTTGACAAGTCCGCCGGTCAAAACAAAAAGCCCTGCGATTGTGACGATAATATCGTCGCCAAACCCCGCAACGCCCTCTTGAGCCGTAAGCACCCCTGTCAGAACCAGCGCGACCACAAGAACGATCCCAACCACATCGACCGGCAGCTTCTCGGTCGCAAAAAGTACAAGTGCGACAAAAAGCAATGCTAGTACGATCAGTATCGGACTCATAGGCTTACGCTCTTATCGAAAAAGCCCCGCGTTGACGAGGCCGCTCACGGAAGATCTAATCCTTGAATTACCAGCTGACGGTTCCCTCTTTGGAGGCATCTATGTCCTCCATCTTTTCTCCCTCATCAAAAAAGAAGAGCTTCATCTGGTCAAACAAATACTCGTGCGATTCCGGATTCGAAACATCGAGTCCGAAATGATTGATCAGCTGATTCTGTTTTTGGAGCCATTCTTGCCAACAATCCTTACAGGTTTCAGCACCAACCCTTTGCCCGAGTTCATTTGGGACAGGAGCGTATCCAAGTGGCTCTGCGTTGCGACCGCATCGTTCACACTCAAAATTATCTTTAGAAAAAATCGCCATAGTAAAAAACCTAACTTCCTTAGTATTTTTCTCGATTATTATCTCGCATGTGCAAATGAAATGCATCCGGCGAGCGACCCGATTCGCTAGTTAGCGGCAGCGATGGCCTTGAGGACCTCACTGTCAGACGGCTTGAATACCCCCAGCGGTTGAACATAGTGGTATGAGATCCTTCCTTTCTCATCTATCACCACAACGGCGCGTGCCGATTTTCCCGGGATCCATGATGTCGCACCATACATCTTACTGACCTTCCCATTGACATCGGCTAGTAGCGGCAAAGGCAAATCGTATTCATCCGCAAAACCGCTATGGGATTCAACCGAATCGGTCGAAATCCCGACAACGACCGCCCCGGTTTCCTGGTAATCACTCCAGTTGTCCCGAACAGAACATAGTTGCTTGGTACAAACCGGAGTATTGTCGCCGGGATAAAAAAGAAGCACAACTGTATTTCCCGCTTGTTCAGAAAGCGTCCAGTCTTTTCCATTCCCATCTTTTAAAGTGAAATCGGGCGCGTTTTCTCCAATCTTCATATTAGTGCCTTGTTTTTTATCGAAATTATTTCGGCCGCGATACTAACGGCAATCTCTTCCGGCGTTCTGCTGTTTATCTTGAGGCCGATTGGCGTGCGTATTCTACGAAGCTTGTTCTTATCGACCCCTTCTTCTTCCAGTTCTTTCAGCAGTACGGCCATTTTCGCTTTGCTGCCCAGAACCCCGAAGTATGCGAACTCCTTGTCGATCAATTCTCTTATGACTACCTTATCGTGTACGAACCCGATAGTCATCACAGCAACGTATGACCTCGGACCTCCGGCAATCTGTTCCGCAATTCGCGAATACTCGTCGATTACTTCTATCCGGTCCGCGTAGGTATTCCCTTCAAGAGTACTTAGCCCCGGACGGTCATCAAACACCTTGACCCTAAACCCGAGATCTGACATCAATTTCGAAAGCGCTAGAGAACAATGACCACCTCCGACGATCGTGAGTTCGTCAGAAACACCGATCGATTCCCGGTAGATTGCGGAATCGGATCGGCTTGAATCAGGGTTTGAAAGCAAAAAGAGTTCGGGTCCCAGCTCCAATACCCGATGCGCTCCATCCCTTTCTGCGACAATGCATTCCCTGACAGCAGGAAGATCCTGCGGAAGCAGCACTTTGCGAAAAACGGTTTGCTCTCCGGAGCAAATCATTCCGCTTGCCGCCTCGCTTGCTTTTCTGTGAACCTGCTTTTTTTGAACGGATTCAAACTCTGCGCCATCGGTGACCAGCAAACGGGCTTCTTCAGCAAGGCTGACTTCCATCACCCCTCCGCCGATACTTCCCTCAAAAGCATCCCTGCTCACGGCCATCTTGAACCCGCGCCGTCCGGGACTGGACCCCCAGCTTGCCGTCACAACCAGCAAGGCAACAGGACGTCCTTCTGCAAGCGTCTCCTCAACAAATCTCCAGAGTTTCAGGTCTTTGATCATTCTCCGCCAGGATTGCCGTACAAGTCCATGAGAACTTTTTCGGGAGTAAAAGGCGCATCGAATTCCGGGGACAAAGAGCTGTCGTAGGCCCGGATGGCAGAGCGAATCGCGAAGTAAGCACCAAGGCCGTACATTAACGGTGGTTCCCCAACCGCCTTCGATGAATAGATAGCAAGATTTTGTCGTTCAGTCTCAAGAGCTTTGGTCTCAACTATCTCCGGTACAGAATAGATATCGGGAATCTTGTATGTTGAAAGTGCATTCGAACGCAATGCGCCTGCGTCGTCATAAACAACCTCTTCCATCGTCATCCAGCCCACGCCTTGAGCGATCCCACCCTCTATCTGGCCAAAATCGACGTCAGTATTCATCGATTTACCAAAGTCATGGACATTCTTTACAAAATCGACCGTGTACCTGCCTCTCAAGCAATCGACGGTAACTCCAACTACCGCAGTTCCGTAAACGTGATAAGCAAATGGATGCCCCTTTGCCGTCGACCAGTCAAAATGAATACCGGGAGTAGCATAATGCGAGTGTTCGCTGAGGTTTACACGCCTCAAATGGGCTTCGTTTACAAGGGTGACCCAATCGAGCCCCGTTGGTTCATCGTCTCTGAAAACCTCGCCGTCCCGAATCGACAACTCGGTTTCCTTGCCTCCCTCAACAAGCTCTCCGGCAACCTCCATCAAGCGCTCAAGGATCTTTTCGCAAGCCTGCTGGGTCGCCTTCCCGTTCAGGTCAGCCGCAGCCGAGGCAGCGGTCGGGGATGTATTCGCGATCCTGAGTGTATTCGTCGTGTGAACCTTTACTTTCTCAACGGGAAGTGAAAAAACGTTCTCTGCCACCTGAGCGATTTTTGTGTTTACCCCCTGGCCCATTTCGACCGCGCCGGTGGACACGGCAATACTGCCATCGGTATATACGTGCACCAGCGACCGGGCCTGGTTCATCGGTGTCTTTGTGAAGCTGATGCCAAAACAGACAGGCTGAACCGCGATCGCCTTTCTGAAGTATTTGCTTGACCGATTGAACTCACGGGCTTTTTCTTCGAGCGTAGAAATATCAAATGCTTCATTCGCTTGTTTCCACGAAGTTCGAGCTTCGCTCTCCGCAATCTGGCCGTAAGGAAACTCTTCCCCCGAATCAATCAGATTATTTTCCTGGAGGATGCGAGCGCGAACCTCCAGTTTCTCCGCGGCATGCGCGATAGCAGATTCAATCACAAACATTCCTTGTGGCCCCCCAAAACCTCTAAACGCTGTGTTTGGAGGGAGGTTGGTCTTGCAGGAATAGGCGGTAGCAGTCACATTTGGGATGAAATATGCATTTGTACAATGGAAGAGTGTACGTTCCAGCACCGGAAGAGAAAGGTCCGCGGCAGCTCCGGCGTTCTGGTAAAAAACCACCTCGTAAGCTTTGATCTTTAGATGCCTGTCCAGTCCGATCTTGTAATCCGCGGAATACGGATGACGCTTGCCCGTCATTCTCATGTCTTCCATACGGTGAAGCGCGTATTTGACCGGACGGCCTGACAATTGCGCTCCTACCGCACAAATTGATGCCCAAGCGTTTGCCTGGTCCTCTTTTCCGCCAAACGCTCCTCCAAGCCTGGTTACATCAACTTCGATCAGGTTCATCGGAATCGCCGTCACACCAGAGACACATCTCTGGACCGCAGTTGGTCCCTGCGTCGACGAATAGATTCTAAGACCGCCGTTTTCATTCGGAATTACATATGCACCCTGGGTTTCAATGTAAAGATGTTCCTGTCCGTTAACATCGGCACGGCCTTCAAATACGTGATCACAATCGACAAATGCCCGTTCTGAATCACCAAGAATGAACCGTTTCGGATCCGCGATCAACGAACCCTTGCGATACGCCACGCGAGGTTCAGTTATGGCCTCGAATTCTTCGATCTCGATTTCGATTAGCTTTGCGGCAGCATGTGCGTGTTCCTCGGAGTCTGCCAGGACGATCGCAACCGGCATTCCCTGAAAATGAACCTCGGTGTCCGCCAGTAGCGGTTCATCCTTAACTATCCCTCCGATCTCATTCTCCCCGATGAGATCTGAAGCCGTGATTACCGACTCAACACCCACAGCTTCCGAAGCCCTGCTCAGGTCAAGTCGCTTGATCTGTCCATGCGCGACAGGCGAGTCAAAAACACACGCGAAAAGTGTCCCTTGCAACAGCGGTATATCGTCCAAATAAATGGACTCACCTCTAACATGGGAACTAGAGTCAAGATTCTTCATCAGTAACTAGCAAAACACTATATCCCAATCTTACGTATTGGAAAATCAATGCGAACGAACAGGACGCGTAAGCGAAGCGATACGTTCAACGAGAGTGCGGCTCGAGCCTATCGAAGCGATCACGGCCTCAGAAAGTGTGGGTGAAAAGGCGAGCCTCCTCATAACCCGGCATGTAAGAAGACGCTTTCTCGTTGCCTTTGAATGCTCCGACGAATACAAGTCCCTAATCTCCCTCACATGGTGAAGTCCCCCCCTTTCAACCGCAGACGCAAGCAATTGACCGGATTCCAGGGCCATTAACATTCCGCTTCCTGTAAACGGATCTATGAAGGCCCGGGAGTCGCCAACCGCTATAAGGTTGTCAATTCCGGAAGTCCTCTGTTTCCCGAATCCAGGAATCGCAACAGCCATCCATTCCATTGTTCGGTCAGCGGAAATCAGCGCTTCCTTAGCTTTTCGGTTCTCGAAGATCACATTCTTCAGCAACAGGTCCGGATCACCGCCATTATTTCGAACAACGCCCGCATCTATTAGAAAACAATGATTTGCCGCGCCATCCTCGACAAAACTTAGACCGCCATACCCCCCCTCAAAGAAATAGATCTCACAAACACCTTTTTGCAGAACAACATCCCGGAAATGTGCTTTGAACGCGACGTGACCTATTTGCTGACGTTTGCGCTGCTTCTCGTTTTTGCGATCGACTAGATTCCCAAGCACCCGGGAGCGTCCCGTGGCATCGACAAACAACTGTGATTCGAATCGTATATGATCCCCAATTGCGTCCTTCGCAATAACGCGCTTCACATTGGAGCCGTCGAGTTCTATGTCGCTCGCCCGCATCTCTTCAAAGATCTCAGCCCCGGCATTTGACGCCCCTTTTATAAGTTGATGATCCATCCCCGACCTGGATACTCCAATTGCACCCTGACTGCCATTCGAAAAGTAGTCACTGGGAACGGTCACAGATCTTCCCCTTAGCGAATGGAATACAGTTTCCCTGATTCGATCACCGCCGATAGCCTCAATCGATTCCATTACTCCGAGAGACTCCAACTCCGCGATACATTCGGGCGAAACGAATTCTCCACACAATTTGTGCCTGGGAAACTTGTCTTTGTCGATTACCGCGGTATCTAACCCCGCCCGGGCAAGACGGATCGCAAGGCCGCATCCCGCCACCCCGGCCCCTACAATCAACACGTCAGATTTCACGGTTTTACTCGTCATCACTTAGAAGAATTTGCCTCCAGCACAAGTCGGTACGGAAAACGCCGAACCACCCTGGCTGACTTCAGACCCGCTGATCCCGCAAGTCCCTCGAATTCGATTGGTTTAAAACCTCTTTTTATCGACAGTAGACCATCTGACTTCACAAGGCTGCCTCTCACGAAAACCACACAGAAGAGCTTGTAGAGACCATATGCAAATGGGTGCCTGTGCAAATCAATAACAAAGATCATTCGACGCGCGACGCGATCCATTTCGTTGATAATCCTAAGAATGTCTTCATCCCGAAAATGATGAGTGAAAAGCGAACAAATCGCATAGTCGAAGGAATTATCTGTGAATGGCAAATCAAGGCCGTCACCCTGCACAGAAGATATGTTCACAAAACTCGCTGACTTCTCAAGGATTGCTTCTGAAGAACGCCTGTTTAGCTCGACTCCGCACAAGTTCGATCGCCTGCCGGTAGCATCCGCGAAGCGAGCGCAGACTCTCAGCAATTCACCGGATCCGGCCCCGACATCAAGCACAGAAAATGCTTCTAATCCATTGATTTCAATGTCTTTAAGAAGGCTGGAACGAAGAGCCTTGGTGTCCCCGGCAAACCGGTTGACCCTTCGAATGTCCATCAGAAACTGTTCGTACTCTTGAGGGGTATAGTCCCCTTTATCTATACGTTCGAGTTCCTCGCTTCTGTTGGAAAATGCTTCAAACATCCGCACCATTTAACGCTCGCAACACAACCGCCGAGTTTTTTGATCCAAAGCCAATGCAATTACAAACTGCCACCCCGACGTCCCGCTTCCGCGAAATATTGGGGGTGTAATCCAGGTCACAATCTGCATCCGGCTGATCCAGATTAATGGTTGGAGCGACCACCCCCCTCTCCAACGTCAGAAGTGCCGAGGCGATACCTGCCGCACCGGAGGCCCCTTGGGGATGACCGATCTGAGACTTTGTAGCTGAACATGAAACGTCTTTTGATCTTTCTCCGAGGGCGATCTTAACTGCCTTCGTCTCAATCCGGTCATTGATTTCTGTCGCCGTACCGTGGAGATTGACGTATTGAACTTCGTCGGCAGCAATCCCCGCATCCTGCAGGGCAAGAGAAATTGCTCGTGCGGGTTCGATTCCATCTTCCTCGATTCGCACCCTGTGATAAGCATCACATGTCGAACCGTACCCGGCGATCTCCGCGTAAATCCTGGCGCCCCGCTTTCGCGCGCCCTCCAGAGACTCGACGATGAAAAACCAGGACCCCTCGCCGAGGACAATACCCGAGCGGTCTCTCGAGAAAGGTCGCGAAGCGCGTCCGGGCTCGTGATTCCACTCTTTTGTAAGAACGGTCATCATATTGAACCCTTCCATAATTCCGCGGGTGATCGGCGCGTCAACCCCGCCGGTAATGAACATGTCATTCTTTCCGAGAGCTACATGCTGAGCTGCATATCCAAGCGCGTCTGTTGAACTCGTGCATCCGGTTGAAATGACGTGTGATAACCCCCTCAGACTGAAAGTCATCGAGAGCTCCGAGGAATGTCCACCGTGGGTTGAACTCGGGACGGTGTAAACACTGGCCTTTTTACCGGTCTGCAAATACCAGTTCATGTACTGGGATTCAGTAAAACTGAGTCCTCCTCCGCCTGTACCCAGAACCACTCCAAACCTTCGCCTCTCCTCCGGGGTCAGCTCATCTGTATCCACACCGGCATCCGAAAGGGCCTCGCGTGCCGCAGCGAGGGCCAGCGGGATGGTTCTGGCAACATGTCTTCGATCCTTTACCGGGATCTCAGCGTCGGCATCAAAGTCTTTGACCTCGGCGGCAATCTGAATTGCGAAATCGGAAACATCAAATCCTTCTATCTGCGATGTTCCGCTACGGCCCTCGGTTAAACCTCTCCAGAACTCCTTGCGCCCGATCCCTATCGGCGTTACGCACCCGAGGCCCGTGATAACGACTCTGCGCGGTTCGCCTAATCCATTAAACATAATTGCACCTTTCTATTAATGGAACACTAACATTTATTATGTGGTTAAAAGAATTCTGCCAGGTGAGTATCTAAGTAGATCGATTAAATAACCTCGATGAAGTGAGCCTTAAAAAGCTGGCGAAGTAAAAGCCGTTTGTAGTCCGCCGAGCCGCGAACATCAGATATCGGACTGATTTCTGAATCGATTACCTCGGCACTTGCCCGGATCGTCGCGGCCGAGATTGTTTTCCCATCCAAATACTCTGACGTTTTGGACAAATAAAGCGGGATCGGAGCGACTCCTCCGGCCGAAACGTGAACTTTCGACAAAGCACCATCCTGCTCCTCAAACGAAATCGCGGTGTTTACCGTGGCGATATCCAGGTACTGTCTCTTGCAGACCTTTTCAAAATTGAAACGAAATCCCTTACCGGGTTTTACGAAACTAATGCGGGTAATCGACTCCAACGCATCTTTCTCCAGTTCCTTATAGCCCCTGTAGAACTTTCGCAGTGGCAATGATCTTCCTGAATCGAACACCACTTTAGCATCCAGCGCCAGAAACCAGACGGTCATATCCCCGATCGGCGAAGCGTTAACGAAATTCCCGGCGAGAGTGGCCATATTCCTGATGGGCGTCGAGGATACAAGCTTAAGGTGAAAAAAAAGATCGGGAAACACGTCCTTCATTAACTGTGATTCCAACAGGTCAGTAACCGTCGCTGACGCCCCTATCTCGACCCTGCCACCAATTTCCTCAATTCCTCTTAACTGTTGAGAATACAAAACATGAGTGGCTTCCTCAGAGACCATTTCCTCTGGCTTCTGAACATAAAGGTCGGTGCCGCCGCCAACAACCGCCCCCGTCGTTTTATCAGTTATCTCGGGCTTTATCTCCCGGAGGCGTGATTCAATGCCATTGAAGTATTTCGGCACAACTCCCGCTTTGACCGCAGATTCCAGGTTCTTGCGGAAATCTCTGCCGCTGAGTCTCTTTGCGATTTCAGCCGCGGCACGTTCGATCGATTTGTAACCTGTGCATCGACAGATGTTGCCGTCGACCGCAGATACCGACATGGCCTGGTCTTTTTCCGTATCATCGAGACAAAACCCCGTTAAAGACATAACGAATCCGACGGTACAGAAGCCGCATTGGGTGCCGCCGTGATCGACAAGCGATTCCTGCACCGGTGTCAGCTCACCGTTTTTCGGGTTAATCCCCTCAACGGTAACGATGTGTTTCCCGGCAGCGTTCGCCAAAGGCATGAGGCAGGAAGTCATCGAGCGATAGCGAATACCATCTGCGGTTGGTTCACCCACAAGAACCGTGCATGCCCCGCAATCACCTTCGCGGCATCCAATTTTCGTGCCTTTTAGATTTCTCTTGTACCTGACGAAATCGAGCACGGTGAGTCCCGCCGGCAATCCGGTCTCAACGGTTTCATCGTTTAGAAGGAATTCAGTCATCAAAATCTGCGGATCAAAACCACGCCTGAAATGATCATTGCGATCCCAACCAGTCTCAAAACACTGACCTCTCTAACCGGAACTCCCAAAAACCCATAATGGTCAAGCACGAGTGTGATTGCCATCTGGCCCGCAATAATAAGACTAAACGTCAATGCCACACCCAACCGAGGCACTAGTATTACGGCCGAAGCGACAAAAAAAGCACCCAACACCCCGCCGGTCCATGACACGAAAGTCGCCTGCTTCAAAGAAGCGAGATTACCCAAAGGTATTCCCGCAATCAGTATGTATATAAACAAGGCAATGGTCCCAATAACGAAGGAAACAAAGGCGGCCAGTACCGGATTTTCTAAGAAACCCGCCAGCCGGTTGTTGATTGCGGCCTGGGCAGGCATCATCATCCCCGCCAATAAGGCAAGCACGACGAAAAAGTATGTTCCCAAAAGAGCTTTCATCAATACTCGATCTTGTCTTCTTTTTCTTTCCAAATAGCGAAGACCTCCTGGGCCTCCTCTCGTAGAATTGTTTGGATCTTTAGTTTCTGGTCTTCGTGGTCCAGACCGATCTCATCGTAGATAAAACGGTCATCAAATCCTGCGTCGGCCGCGTCTTCACGATTTCCGGCAATATACAGCGCCTTGGGACGTGACCAATAGATGGCACCAAGACACATGGGGCACGGCTCACAAGAACTATAGATTTCACAACCATCAAGCTGAAAAGAATTTAGTTTTGTACAAGCATCCCTGATTGCGATTATCTCGGCATGAGCTGTCGGGTCGTTGGTCGATGTCACCTTGTTCCATCCCTCACCTATAATCTCGCCGTCTTTAACAACGACTGCGCCAAAGGGACCGCCATTATTTGCCTCGACTCCCTTTCGGGCCAGTTCGATCGCTCTGCGCATAAAGACTTCGTGATTCTTATTCATATTCTTGTCCGTTCACCATCATAGCCGCCGCGAGACACCTATTGATTCTTTCGTCGGTTGAACAGGTGGTTTCCGTATCGGTTGTAGCTATATTTGTCGACAATCTCCTTCGGCGCAATCTTTGTCGCAATTTCCCACGTAATATCCATTTCCGCATTTGTCGTACTGGTGGCCATTCTCGCTTCCCTCATCATCTGCACCGACCCGTAAAAGACAAAGAGTATTCCAACCATTCCCACCGGAATCGGAAGCCACTCGTAAGCATCAAAAAGGCCGACGACACCAATTACAAGACTCGTAAGGACGAATAACGCGAGACTGCAATAGAATAGGAAAAGCGCGTTTTGTAGAATCCGCGAACGCGTTGTAACTTTGTCTAGAAGGTCAAAAACGGCTTCAATCCTTCGAAAGTAAAGCACCGTCTCATTCTTGTTTTCCGAGGCCATGAGCTCGTTTAGACGCGATTCCAAACTCCTCGAACGATCGATTACCCTGCCGAGGCGAGTGGAAGTTGATAGAACCAGTGTACCGCTGGCCGAAATAAGAAGTGCTGGGGTAATCATCGCGGTAAGGAATGCCAGAGTTGAAGACAACCCTGGATCCTGAATACTTTCGACCGACTGAAAATACAAGAAATACATCATTCGACCACCTCCGACTATGGACCAAAATAAAGGCACATTAAAGATAATAAATTACGAAAGCAAAGTCTTGGCTGGGAATCCCCTCAATGATCCGGTAAACCGTGAATTGTGTGTGTATTTACCCCCCGGCTATGAAGAATCAGGTGAAAATTTCCCGGTAGTCTATTTTCTGACAGGGTTTACCGGCAGGGGAAGAATGCTGCTGAATGACGCCGCATTCTCTCCAAACCTCGCCCAGAGACTCGATGCCTTGATAAACGGCGACAAGATCGGACCAATAATCGGAGTGATGCCTGACTGCTTTACAAAATTCGGCGGTTCGCAGTATATAAACTCAATCGGCACAGGAAGATACGAAGACTACCTGGTTGATGAACTGGTTCCCTTTGTCGATGAGGAATTTCGTACTGAGCCCACGAGGGAGATGCGTGCCTTAACCGGGATATCATCGGGCGGTTACGGTTCCATGGTCCTTTCGATGCGGAGGCCTGAGGTCTTCGGGGCTGCAGCTTCGATTGCCGGAGATTGTCTTTTCGAGATGTGTTACAAGCCGGACTTCGGAAAAGCTTACAGGGCGATTAAAGGTGATCCGCTGGCGCTCGTGGATGCGTTTTACGATGAACGGGTCAAAAAGGGCAAATATGCCTTCGACGGTTTCAACGCGATCGGAATGTCAGCTTGCTATTCACCAAACCCGGAATCTGATTACGGTTTTGACCTTCCTTTTGATACCGAGACCGGGCTTCTGCGAAATGATGTTTGGGACCGGTGGCTTAAGCATGACCCGTACTTCCTCGCGGATTCATGTAAAGACGCCCTGGACTCACTTAGTCTCTTTTATATCGAGGCCGGAAATACAGACGAATTCAATCTGGATATATCCGCAAAGGCACTTTCTGCGAAACTATCGAAGATGAACGTAAACCACACCTATACCGAATTTGACGGCGGGCATTTTGATATCAAGTACCGCTTTGAACATTCCCTCAGCGCGATATCGAAGTCTTTTGGTTATTAGGCTCGGTCGATAACCCGGTCAACCTCCGAGTTCATCCATCCCGTCAGCATGAAAAACATCATCTTGTAGTCAGAAATGAAGGACCACAAAGGATACTTGAAGGTCGCCGGGCGATTCTTCTCAACAAAGAAATGTGAAAACCAGGCAAAAGCGTATCCAACCACAAAGCACAGCGGAATTAGGTAGTAACTGCCGTCTCTAAGGAACCAGACCAAAAGTACCATCCCAAGTGCCGTACCAACGAAATGAAGATACCTTGTCAGAGGCTTCGAATGCTCCAGTACGTAGTAGTCCCAGAAATCGCTGTATGTCTCAATCCTGTGTTCTTCCATTGCTCTGCCCCATAGTATTTAGGCTTGCTGTCCCATTGAAAACATCTCTTCGTATACCGACTCTTCAGCAGGATCACATGCGGCAAGCGCCATGTTTTCCCTGACGTGTTCCAGCGAACTCATTCCGACAAGTGCGGATGTGACACCCGGTGTGGACCGCACGAATTGAATGCTTGTCATCGCGTCCGTTGTCAGACCGCCAAGTGCCTCACGGATGTGCATCGGGACGTTCATGGTCAGCTGTCCCTGAAGCAGCGATGCGCTGGCCATTACGTCCAAACCCAAATCGACGGCCGCCGCAATCGCCGAAAGGGCCTTTCCGTTCGCCGCCTGATTTGGTACCAGGTAAGCCTCCGGCATAGCCAGATTGTGAGGCAACTGAATATAACGAAACCCATGTTTCTCCCCGCCAACCTGATTTGCGATGTTCACGAAGCGCTCAAGCGAATGATAGCCGGAATCATCAGGGGTACATCGAAAACCATTCCATGTCGCAATGCCAAAATGATTGATCTTCCCTGCTGCCCTATACTCTTCAAGTCCCTCAAAAGCTGCAGCGATTCGGGCCTCAAAAGAATATCGGTCGATCTCGGCGAGCTGGGCTTCGGGGTTGTGTATATAAAAGAGGTCCAGTCCGCTTATACCAATGTTCTTCAATGACTGATCGATCTGGGACTTCAGATAACCTGCAGTCATACAGTGACTGCCTCCAACAAGATCCTCTGCAGCGGCAACGCCGGTCTTTACAAAATGCTCTTCGAAATATGCTCCGACATCTGAAGCCGGTTCATTGTCAAACGGAAGATATCCGCCCTTTGAACAAATAAACAAGGCCTCCCGGTCAACATGATCGGCCAACTCACGAATCGCGGCACCTATGCTTCGCTCACTGCGTTGAAATCGGTAATTAGAAGCTGTGTCGATAACGTTCCCGCCGCTTTTGACATACTCAACTACAGCATCGGTATACTTCGAATCGGTCTCCTCGTCCCAGTTTCCGAGATAGGTTCCAATTCCAATCGACGAAAGCGTTAACCCGGCCGACTTTCGGTAATTCCCGGGTACCGGCTTCACTACGCTATCCGATCCGATTGCATGCTCTGCGAATGATTTCGTTGCTTCAGGAGAAGCAAAAACTGTTTCCATGGAAACAAGTCTAACCGCTTGGGATTCTTAAATAAAGCTTCTGAAAACTTGACGCGGAACTCTCGCCCCATGACCCGATTTATCCCTGCATACCCCTAAACCCGTTTCATTCTTTACATATAAAAGGTTGACAAGGTGTTTGGGCGGTCATAATCTAAAGGCTGAAATGAATAAACTTAGCTTAAAGGCAGTTGAAGAAATGGCATCCGGAGGGAAATTCAAGATGACTCCCCAAAGACGTGTCATTGTCAGCTATCTTGAAAAAGCAACTTCTCACCCGACGGCAGACGATGTTTACTTCGCCGTCAACAAAAAGTTCCCGATGACTTCTAGGGCAACTGTTTATAACACTCTGAACTGGCTTAAGTCTGTAGGGATGCTCCGCGAGCGTTTTGAAGGCGAAAAGATGCGGTACGATCCAAACTGCGAGCGCCACCATCATTTTGTTTGTGCGGAATGCGGGATGGTAGAAGATATCAGTTCAGAACTGATCGAGGAACTGGGAACAATCAAGTTGCCCGGCAATCACGATGTGCGGTCCTACGAGGTAACCGTGCGTGGTCACTGCAGCAGCTGCCGGGACTGATCAAAGCACTCTTTCCGTGATTATTTTGACGATTGCGTTGAGTCCGGCTTCGTCCGCTTCGGAGAAGTCGTCCAATCGGTCGCTGTCTACATCAAGCACTCCAACTTTTCTTCCCTCCGGGCCAAACAAAGGCAATACGATTTCCGATTTCGATTCCGAGCTGCAGGCGATATGGCCCGGAAATTCTTCGACATTTTTGACGACAACGGTTTCGCCGATCGTAAACGCGTGCCCACACACTCCTTCATCAAAACCAATCCTGGTACAGGCAACCGGACCTTGAAACGGCCCGAGCACGAGCTCGCCCTCTTTCTCCATATAGAACCCGACCCAAAAAAATCCGAACGCCTCTTTGAGAACCGCGACGATATTGGCAAGATTAGCGATGACATCACGCTCCCCTTCAACCAGTGCGGCCAGCTGCGGGATTATCTCTGAGTACTTCACGGATCGAGCCGCATTTTCAGAATATGCAATTTCCTCAGCCATAACCCGAGTCTAGTTTCGTGGGTCCGAAAACACAATTGGAAAGATAGTTTTCAGCGGAGACTTCCAAATGATAGATTTGGATGATGCTCGAAAAGGAACTGTCAGTTGCCGAATCAGTCGCTTTGGAAGCCGGTGAAGCGATCCTTACGATCTTCCACGAAGGATTCGAAGTAAATCGAAAGCAGGTTAGCGAACACTATTCCGAACCCGTAACTATTGCAGATATAATGGCAAGCAGGATCATCGTTGAGCGCCTCGCAAAAGAGTTTCCGTCTGACGGCATCCTGTCGGAGGAAGAGGTTGACGACGTCGAAAGACGACTCGCATCGAAACGCGTGTGGATAATTGACCCCCTGGACGGCACGAAAGGGTTCACCGAAAAGCGCGGTGATTTTGCCGTTCAAATTGGCCTTGTTGATGATGGAGAACCGATCCTTGGTGTCGTCTATCAGCCCCTGGGTGGGAGTCTTTATGTCGCAGCTAAAGGAGCCGGTTCGTTTCTGACCTCAACGAATGGGAAACGCAAGAAGCTGGAGACTTCTGATCTGACCGAGTTCACCAAAATGACGATGGCCGCGTCACGTTCGCACCGGAGCCGGTTCATGAACCGGATTCACGAACATTTTGATTTCGGAAGAGAATACAGGCATGGATCAGTCGGGCTGAAAGTTGGATTCCTCGCATCCGGCACGGCCGACATCTACATTCACATGTCACCTCACACCAAATACTGGGACACGGCCGCACCTGAGATAATACTAACCGAAGCCGGCGGAATACTGACCGATATTTTTGGTGACAAGATCGACTATACGCGGCGGGACGTGAGAAATCACAACGGGATTTTCGCTACTAACGGCCCGGTTCACGAGAAAGCGATTGCACACCTAAGGCCTTTACTGACAGAGTTTGGAAGACTTAAGGTCAAGGCTCAGGGGTGATCCCTGTTAGCAGCCGAGTCATCCTCTTCCTGCTTTTTTACACGCGCTTCATATCCAGACTGGATTTGGCTGCGTCCAAGGACTCGGGGCGTCGTTGGACGTTTGTGAAGATTATCAGCCGATCATCTTCGAGGCTGTAGAGCCCTCGAAATGACGATCCCGGGTTCGGCTTGTTCGTACAACCGTCATTTTGAAGCGTGATCCACTTCGGATCCTTTGAGTGACCAACCTCGTAAGTGCATACAAAGTCATTCTGCTCGGTCCACATCTTGAATTTGCCTTCCTCAAACCACATTTTAACCGGCACGAACATACCGCTGATGCGAACTTCGAATGCATCCCTCACAGCCTTTTCGGGTTTCGAAGGTCCCGTTTAGTACCGATGTTTCTTTACTATCTATATGTGCCGCTAAAACAACAAAGAACAACAACCCGAAAAACTACTACATAGAACAACTTCTTCAGACTCCTGCCTCCTGCCGCGGAAATTAATAAAAAAAGGCCCCACTCCCAGTAGAAGCGGGGCCTTCGAGATAATAGACCGAGTTAACTAGAACTTGAGTCTAAGTCCAAACTGGGCCTGGCGAGGATCGCCAAATCCTGCGGTCAGGGTCCCGTCAAAGTTGAAGGTCAATGACCCCGGAACAGAGCGGATGTTGTCCCTGTTGAACAGATTAAATGCCTCAAAAATACCCTCAAGGGAGACTTTTTCAGTCAGTTTGAAGACTTTCGAAGCTCTGAAATCCACCGTAAAGAACGTGATGTCCTTCCTTCTGTCATTCCTTAGAATCGGTGATGGGCCTGATCCCGGTGTGCGCCTGTTCAACGGCTGAGCCGACCTGTACTGAACTATTGGCGAAATCAGTATTTCGTAAGGCAGTTCAAACGTCGCGAAGGCATTAAATCGATGTCGCTGATCACGATCCGAATAATTGTACTCGGGTACAAAATTATTGACATCAGCATATCTGAAGGTAAATGGATCCCGCTCGTTATCGTCATCCGACTTATCCCAGGATGCAAGATAGTTTACCTGGAATTGATACTTATCCGAGAACCGCTTGTTCAGGGTAAATGTAAGGCCCTGATAACGAGAGCGAGCCGAACTTTCGGTACTTCGAATCTCACCCAGAGTCGGGAAAGGAGCCGTACCACCATTAAGAGCCGGATCATTCCGGTTCACAAATCTTGTGAGACGATCAGTGTTCGCAAAATTGTACGCAAACAAAAAGGTCATCTGCGGTGCAATCTCTCTTTCAATGCTGGCACTGAACTGAACCGTTCTGGGGTTCTTGAAGTTCCGCTCAAACACGGCGATGCCCGGATTCGAGTTATTGAATGCACTCAATGGAAGGATTCCGGGTAGTACAGGGCATTCCGCACCTCCTCCAAAGGTACAAAACGAACCATCCCGGTAAATATTACCCGCAATCGAACCATCGGTGTTTCTAGGACCCGCAACAACGAGTCCCGGAATCCGTGCGTAGTAAACGCCCGCTCCGAGTCGAATCGCGGTCTTTCCATCATCCCCCGGCGACCAGGACAAGCCCAGTCGGGGCTGATACCCGTCGGTGAAATCCGGAATAGTACCGTCGGAAGGGAAATTCGGATCACTAACCAGATTTCCGTATGCGGTAGAGCCGATCGGATTTATGATATCCGGCTGGTATTGGCCTTCCCATCTGAATCCTAGGTTCAGCGTCAGATTGGGCCTCACGTTCCATGTATCCTGAGCGTAAATTCCCGGTTCGAAGTTACTGTAGGCTTGCGTCCCGGCCTCCTCAACAGTCGTCCCTGCGTTTGCAGGTGCGAATTGCAGATACAATGACAACCCGCTGGGGTCAGACTGATCCAGGTAGTTCTGGAAACCGGTCAGGGCGGCTGCAAAAGTCGGGGCCGCAAAGATATATCTTCCCCTGGCAAAACCGATAAACGTCTGCGAAACCTTGACCCGGTTAATATCAGCTCCAAACTTGAGCAAGTGGTCCCCGGTTATGTAGGTAATGTTGTTCGTAAACTGGAAACGCGTGTCGTCAGAAGGAACCGGAAGGAAGAACGGTCGGCCAAAACGATATGACGTTGATCCGTCAAATGTACCGATCGTGATGTCAGGAAGATCCGGTCCATCGTAAAACCTCGGTCGTTCTTCTTTCGCATACTGGAAACGGAATTCATTGAGCAGATTGGATGTAAAAGTTGTCACAAGCTGCACAATAAACGAATTGGAATTATCCGTTTCTCTTCCGTTGGCGCTTGCGCCCCAGGTTGGAAAATCAAATGTGCCGTTGACCTGCTCCGCCCGGCTGTAGTTATGACGAACGGTCAGTAAATTACTGTCGTTGATATTAAAATCGCCCTTCAACAAAAGCACATCAGCGGTGTCAGTCCGTCTGATCAGGCCTTGCTCGCCCGGCGAGCCCAACTGGTTTGCGAAGATTGTAACGAGGGTCGGATCAATCCGATTCTCCTTGTCGCTTCTTCCGTCGTTCCTTTCATAAGCGGCAAAAAAGAATGCCTTGTCCTTGACGATCGGACCGCCAAGATTACCGCCAAACTGGAAGGTTCGGGACTCTTCTTTCGGAATGCCGAAGAACACCGAGTTAGGGTCTTCGGAAGCATCGGCGAGCGCGGAGTTCACCGCGGACAGATTGTCATTACGGAAGAACAAAAATGCCGAGCCCGAAAACTCGTTCGTACCCGACTTGGTTACCGCGTTAATAAATCCACCGGATGAGCGTCCAAACTCAGCAGAAGCTCCAACCGGTACCACCTGAAACTCCTGGATCGCTTCCAATGAAACCGTAAACGCGGGACGTTGACCGCCCCTCTGCTCGCCAAAGAAAGGGTTGTTCGCATCGGAACCGTCGATCGAGAAATTGTTCTGGATTCCCTTCTGGCCGTTGATTGTAATTTCATCGCCGTCAGGCCCCTGGACAATCGATACCCCGGGGGTCAATTGAACAAACTTCGAAAAGTCCCGCCTGCTAATGGGCAGATTTTCAACCGCTCTTTCATTGATTTGGGTCGACAGCTCTGTCTGTTGAACATCGATCGGCAATCCGCCTTCAAGTTCGACGTCAACGGTCGTGGTTTGACCGGCCGCTTTAAGATCGACTCTTACCGAAACGATCTGACCGATGGTGACTTTGAGATTCTCAACGATAGTTTCTACGAATCCTGAAGCATTCGCAGTAACCGTATAGTTTCCTAATGGAAGCAAAGGTGCCGTAAAACCACCTCCGCTGTTAGATGTGACCGTCCTCTGAAAACCGGTCGCGGTATTTCGGATGACAACCGTTGCGCCGGGCACAACAGCACCGCTTTGATCGTAAACGGTACCTTGGATCACACCTGTAGTTGCCTGTGACTGCGCAAAAACAACAGTCGACAGGATCAAGCAGGCCGTAAAACCTGACAAAATGCGTAAGATACTTCTCATCGTTTCGCACTCCTTGTAAATTGTAGAATTCGGATTCCGAAAAGTTGGCCGGGTCAGCGTTGGCCGGTTCCGGATAAATAACCGCCCGATAGTGTTTGTGTTGCAGAGAATCTATCACATAGGAAGGGCGTTTTAAATTTCAAACGCGGGTTTGAAGGTACAGTCCTCAGATCGCGCGACGAATCAGCCATCCAAAAGCTGCGTCAGGCAGGATTTTTCGAAGCGTTAGCACCAATTTGGAATTTGCTGCGTATCTGAGCTTCCAACTTCCGTCGCAAACCGCGTTGTAGATCACCTCAGCAACGAGAGAACCATCGGGAGCGTTCTTCCCCGCTTTTTCATACTTCGGAATGAGATTTCCTACATAATCATTGTAAGCATCTAATCCTTCTTTTGAGGTGAAATCCATAGACCGCTCATAGAAATCTGTTTTGATCGGACCCGGCTCGATAATCTTAACCTTGATATTGAACGGTCTTAACTCATGTTGGAGCGACTCACTAAACCCCTCCACGGCCCATTTCGTCGCGTGATATAACGAGTAAAGCGGAAAAGTAATGCGTCCGCCTAGCGATGCGACATTGACGATAGTTCCCCTTCCCCGTTCGCGGAAGTATGGGAGGATTTCCCGGCAAACGTTCATAAGCCCAAAAACATTTGTTCTAAACTGGCGTTCTATCTGTTCTGACGCCGCAGCCTCAAAGGGACCAACCAACGCATAGCCCGCGTTATTCACAATCGCGTCGATCTGTCCGAATTTTTCAAGGGCCCCATCGATGGCGGATCTAATCGAATCGGGTTCTGTAACATCAAGTCTGAAGCATTCCACATCGACGATCCTGCTAAGGTCCTCCGATTTTTCCGGCGTTCGCATCGTGGCCGCAACCTTCCAACCTTTTGTTTGGAATAGCTTTACGGTCTCGTTGCCGATCCCGCTCGAAGCCCCCGTAACCAGTATCACCTTATCCATTTACGCCGCCTCTTCCTCGCCGTCCAGCTTCGCTGAAATGAAATCTGCAATCTTTTCGGGAGATTCATCGGTCAATGCCATCCTTTTTGAACCGATCACTGCATCCGTAACTCCGGTGAGATTTTTCCGAAAACGCTTGTCCTGGGCAACCGATCTTTCGATCACTCGTCTCTCAAGCTCTTCACGTGATTCACCGGTTTGTTCGACCTGCCCGTACTCTATCGGCACGCTGTGGTTTTTCACTCTAATATGCAATGCATCCGCTGTCTTTCGCGCCTCTTTTCTGATTTTGTCCAATTCCAGGCTCGAATTCGGAAATCCGAGATGGCCCCTAAGGGTTATTTCCACAATCTTTTTGGGTACATCATCCGATTTCCTGGCCTCAGCCGAATGTTCTTCGACCTGCTTCAAGATACGCTCTGTAATTTCTTTCGGTTCCGAAAACGGTGTTACGTCGATCGACATTCTGAAAAAAGGTCTTTGAACGTAATCCTTTACGTGCTTTGCGTCTACGTTCAATTCATCATCTACCTCCACCAGCCAGGCGCCGCGGACTTCTTCGTATTCGCTTATACTCGTGACTTCAAGCGAACCCGGATTGAATGCCCAGTTGTCGATTTCATAGCACTTGTGCGTGTGCCCAAGCCCGACGTATTGTGTTACAGCTTTTAACTTCTTTAGGTTTTCTACAGTCAGCGCCGGTATCGGATGCGTCTGATGTCCCTCAACATCTGTATGCAGCATGAGAATGTGAAACGCACCATTTCTTTGATTCTCGGTAACAGATTCGATGAGTCCCGGGATCGCCTGGTTTGCGGACGCCCCGTACCAGTCTGAACCAAAAATCCGGGCATTACCGATGTCGATAAAACCGCCTTCATTCGTTTCCGCATCCCATGGACGATAGCTCAGTTTTCCCTCTTTCTTGTATGGCTCCAAAAGATAAAGAAGGTTCCAATTCGCAAGTGACCGGAGCCAAGAATACTCCGAATCCGTATGTTTTTGGTCATGGTTCCCTTCGATTGAAACCACGGGAATCCCTTTGTCCCGCAGCAACGACAACCCTGCGAATGCATAGTTCATCGTTTCCGGCGGAACCGTACGCTTGTGAAAAAAGTCGCCGCACATGATCACAAAATCTACCTTTTCGTCTATCGCGTATTTTTGAAGGACATCTATCCAGGCATCAAAAAAGTCCCGCTGGCTTTCTTCCAGGTGGTACCTTGTGCACCCCAAGTGCACGTCTGCGATATGGAGAAATTTCATGGTTAAAAGTCTATCACCCGAAACTGTCATACCTTAAACGAGCTACAAGCGTGGTTTTCCTTGACTAGCTTCAAACCGCTTCATACTCTTGAAGCAAGATGTCAGCAGAAAGCGATAAGGTCTTAGGAATCAACCGACTCCCCGTCTTCCCGTTGCCGCTTGTGCTGATGCCGCACGAGATGCTTCCCCTTCACATTTTTGAACCGCGATACAGGCAGCTTCTCGAAGATATTTCCCACACCAATAAGCTTTTTGGACTCAGCCTGTTTGAACCGGAGAATGAGTTTCAGAACAGGCCGCAGACGAATACAATCGGCTGCGTTGCTGAGGTAAGAGAATCAAAGGAACTGGAGGATGGAAGGTCAAACATCCTTACAGTCGGGGTGATTCGATACAGGCTCCTCGAGTATTTGGAAACGGATGATCCGTACCTGGTTGCAAAGGTAGAGTTTTTTGAAGACGAGGACGAAGTCGATCCTAATACAGAGGCACTCAGCAAGGAAGTCTTTTTGTTGTTCAAGAGGGTGGCACAGGCGGCACACAACCTAAGCGGCCAACGAGGTGAATTCCCCGATATTCCCGAAGCTGCGCCGGAACAGCTTTCATTCCTTGTTTCCGCTGCGTTTAATCTTCCTCCGGAAGAAAAATATGAGTACCTCGAAATGACCTCAACCCGCGGCCGTTTGAAGAAAGTGCATGGGATTCTCTCGGAATCAGTAAAACAGGTTGAGGAATCCGCGAAAATTGACAAGATCTCAAGAACCAACGGCCATGCAAACAAAAAAATCGATCTCGGCCCCTAACACCAAGATCGATATTTGTAATTCTGGATTGACTATTCTTTCGCTTCGTTTTCTGCGGCCGGCTCAGGCTTCTTTCTGTCCTGCGGCTTCTGCTCATCATGATCCTCGAGTGCCGATTTCAGGAAATAGATAACTTTCTGTTCATACGAATCGGCTTGATCAAGACCAGCAGTGACAATATTCACCCCGGTCGGTGACATATTTGTAAACGTAGTGATCTTTGATGTTCCGTTGAAGCAACCACTGATTTGTGAAGTGGAACTTCGTAGAGCCGGAGCATCCATTCCCGCCAATAGAAGCACCTCTTTTTCGTTCACACTCTTTGCTATGTCGCAAACTGAAGCACGTTCGTAACACCCTGTCGCAAAATAAAGATAAGATCCGCCTTTCGCGAGTTCGGAAGTGACAAAACTCGCAAACGGGTATTTCTGGTCGACAGCGGACGCGAGTACGTCGTCCGAAAAAAGCGGGACGGAATCAAGAACAAGGGCCCTCACGTTCGAAAGTTTTGATGCAACAGAAAGAGCGACGAGTCCGCCCATTTCAACGCCGTAGAGTCCAATCGAGTTTCCAACGAGGGGCTTTTTCTTCTCAGAGTCCTTAACGGATTTCAGAAAGTCAGTTGCCGCGAGTACATCCTCGATCTCACAACCACCGAACGATGTCATCCTGACCAGCGGCTGCGGCCCGTGACCGCGCTGATCGGGCATCAGAACAGTGTAGTTCGTAGCCTCATTCAATTTCACGCCCAGATTAAGCACGTGCGACCTGTCTGCTCCGTATTTATGGAGCAGGATTACAGCCGGAGCCTTTTTGTTGCCTCTCAGCAACCAGCCACGGGCTTGTGTTCCATCACGGTTCTCCCAGGTCTCATTCGTAACCTGAGCCCCCCTGGAGCTAAGGCGACCGTATTTCTCGGGTGTGACCAGGTAATTAGATCTTGGCGGTTCCGCTGTCGAATGAACAAACCAAACGGATGCAACCATGCTCGCCAGCACCATTAACACCAAAACAGGCAAAACTAGCCTGAAAACACTCTTAATAAGCCTTGTAGATTTAGACATAGGACCAGATTTATCGAGCAGAAACGCTCTCGGGAGTGAACGGAATAACGTCTTGCAACCCCGGTGTAATTTCTTGAGTCAAACGATGAAAGCCCTTGAAAATGGAGCTTTCGGCAAGTTATTTAAAATGGTAACATATCCGTTGTTATAAAAGGAAGAGATTTTGCCCATATGAGACCAAAAATATTTAACGTTGTTTTCTTAATATTTGCATTGTTTTGGAGCGTCCTTGGTCAATCCGAAATAGTGAAAACGTCTGCTCTTTCTGACGAAGCTTCGGGCAAAACTCCGTTTTTTCCCTTAAATGAACTCCGGGAAGGACTTACTGGAAAAGCGTATACGGTCTTTCGCGGCACCGAAGCTGAGCCGTTCGATGTCGAGATTCTTGGTTTGATTCCAAACAATATAGGACCGGGTCAGGATCTGATTATTGGCCGCATCTCCGGCGGCGGAGCTGACAGAACACAGGTTTTTGCCGGAATGAGCGGCTCCCCCGTCTATATTGACGGCAAATTGGTCGGTGCGATCTCCTATGCGTTTCCATTCGCAAAAGAGGCAATTTGCGGAATCACTCCGATCGAACAAATGGTATCGATGTTCGAAGACTCGGCTCCGGCAAAAAAGTCAAAAAGTTCTCCAAAGACCTACTCATTTTCTGAGCTGGCCTCAAACGAATGGAAACCGGATTACTCAGAAATTTATCGAGCACGCGGAACGGTTTCAGTAGCGGGCGGGACCGGTGTTGCTCTAAGCAGTCTCGAAGGGATGAGCCTTAAACCGATCTCAACGCCCCTCAGCTTCAGCGGTTTTTCTCCAAAGGTCATTGACGCATTTACACCTGAACTCGTGAGAATGGGCCTTGTCCCGGTAAGAGGCGTTTCAGGAAGCTCAAGTGTTAAGGGAATGAAGAAAGCCGACAAAGACACACTTGTCGGCGGCGACTCAGTAACAGTGGAATTGATGCGCGGGGATCTATCGATTGCCGCCAGCGGAACCGTTACCCTTAGAGACGATGACAAGATCTACGCTTTCGGCCATCCGTTTCTGGGCATCGGCTCGTCGCAGCTCCCGATGGCCGAGTCCAAGGTTGTGATCGTCGTTCCAAGCATGAACAACTCGTTCAAGCTCGCTGTTGCCGAATCGATGGTAGGCAGCATGACCAACGATCTTTCGACCGGAATTTACGGTAAGTTGGGAACCGCTCCAAAGATGATTCCCGTGAAATTGAAAATTCAGACAAGCCGTAATAAACGGGAAGAGCTGAATTTTGAGATCGCGAATGATGAGATCCTGACTCCTTTACTTCTTAACATCACCGTTTTTAACGCTATCTCGGCGAGGGAAAGAGGCCTTGGCTCGCTAACCGTTTCGATAGACGGAAAAATCCGGCTTACCGGCAATGAACCGGTAGAAATTTCAGGGCGTTATGCAGGTGCTGCCTCTACAAGACTGGCGGCGGGCACAGCTGTCCTCCCGGCATTCAATCTGATAACAAGCAAGTTTGACGAGTTGAACTTTGAGGGAATCGAGCTCGATATCAAGTCATTTGATGAGAGCAAGACGGCGTCACTGACGAGTCTTTCCGTTAGCAAATCAGAGGTTCGTCCGGGTGAATCCGTTGAGGTAAAAGCGTTTATAAGAACGGATACGGGCAGGACGCTTTCTCAAACGATTCCATTTGAAATTCCTGAGGATACTCCGTACGGGAAATTAAAGCTGACTGTCGGCGATGGTGCAACCCTTCAGCTTTCCTCGCCGGATCAGCAGTTTGTTCCGGGCAGCCTTTCCGATCTTGTTGCGACCATTAACAAGACGCGTAGAAACGATCTCTTATATCTGCAGGCCAAGAGGCTCACGACAGGCGCGATCATCGGATCGAACGAGCTTCCGAACCTTCCGCCGTCCGTGCTCGCGACCTTGAACACAGGCCGCACAACTGGTGTCTACAAGCCGACTGTAGAGACGGTGGTTACAGAGATCCCGATCAAGCGTTCGGAGTTTATCGTCAATGGAATGCAGTCGGTCGAGATCGAGATCGTTGATTAGGCTTCGTAAATCCGGTCTCAGGTTCTCCTTTGGAAATGTCAGAATCAACCCTGTTAATAATCACTGCCGCAAACTTTGCGGCGAAGAAGCATTCCGGACAGATGCGCAAAGGAAAAGCGTCTGAACCCTATATAAACCATCCGATCGAAGTTGCGCGGCTCATTTCAGATGTCGGGGGAATAACGGACGCCGACATTATTGCCGCTGCGATCCTGCATGACACCGTTGAGGACACTGACACTAGTCTCGATGATCTGACCGAGGTATTCGGTGTACGAACCGCAAAGATAGTGGGCGAAGTAACTGACGATACCTCTTTGCCGAAGGTCGAAAGAAAGCGTCTTCAGGTTGAACACGCCCCAAAACTCTCCGTTGACGCAAAGATCGTAAAACTCGCTGACAAGATCAGCAATATTGACGACATTGTGACAAATCCGCCGGAAGGTTGGTCCGATGAGCGCCGACTCGAATATGTTAGATGGGGAGAAGATGTTGTCGCGGGGCTACGAGGCATCAACCAATCGCTCGAGGAAATGTTTGATGAGGTCGCGATGCGGGCGATCGAGTCGATAGGCCAATTGAAAAACGACAAAGACTAGTCTTACTAACAGCTCACTGCTTGCTTCTCACTGCTCACCGCTCACGTCTCCCTCTACCCAGACTTCGCCATCCGCATAAACTTCTTTTTTCCAGATCGGAACCGTCCGCTTGAGTTCCTTGATCAACCATTCGCATGACTCGAATGCTGCCCTTCTGTGAGGAGAAGAAACTGAAATGACAACGCTGGTTTCACCGATATCAAGCTTCCCGAGTCTGTGCACGATTCCAACCGCGGCAATTTCGTACTTATCGAGTGCCTTGTCAATCAGCTTTTCCATTTCTTTCAGGGCCATCGGTTCATAGGCTTCATAGACCAGGTAATCCGTTTCGCGGCCCTTGGTGAACTTGCGTACGTAACCGTCAAGAGTGACCGTCGCGCCGCACTCTTCCGGAACGATCCTGCGTGCGATTGCACCTACGTCCAGCGGTTCACTTGTAAGTTCGAAAAATTTCATTTCAGTTGGTAGGGAATTAGACTAACCACCAGAAACAGCCGTAAATACGGCGAGCTCATCGCCATCGCAAATCGTCTCTTTGCCATTCGAGTATTCCTGGTTGATGGAGAAATGCAGCTGACCAACATCGTGGTTTTCCCGAAGCCCTTCGCATTTATCTAGTATCTCCTCGAGCGCCTTGTCGGCAAAGGTGCCATCTGGAAGCTCAAGCCGGACTTCCCGCTCTCCAACCGAATCCGCCGTCGCACCAAAAAACAAAACCTTTACTTTCATCTTCACCTGCACTCAGAGAGAGTGCCATCGCCTACCGGCGACGGTTCTCACGCTTCCTCGCCTTCACTCCTTCAATCCTTCTCGCCTTCTCTCCTTCACTCCCGCCGTCCTTTAAGAGTGCCAACGCGTACCGGCGACGGTTCTATCTGCTCCTTGCCTTATCGCCTTCAATCCTTCAATCCTTCTCGCCTGCCATCCTGCTATGCCCCTTTCGAAATCTCTTCTTTGAGCGCACGCTTCTGGATCTTCCCGGTTCCCCCAACAGGGAGAGAGTCGCGAAACTCCACATATCTCGGGTATTTGTTTGCCGCGAACTGTTCTTTGCACCAAGCTATGAAGTCCTCCTCCGACAGTTCATGCCCGGCATTGAGAACAACGAATGCCTTTACTTCTTCACCTAACTTTTCATCCGGCACCCCAATTATCGCCACCAGCGAGACTGCCTCGTGGGTCATGATGACCTCTTCGAGTTCTCGAGGATAGACGTTGTAACCACCGCGAAGAATCATTTCCTTCTTCCGGTCGACGATGCTCACCCGGCCCGTTTTATCCATAATCCCGATGTCACCGGAATGAAACCACCCGCCACGGAATGCTTCCTCCGTCGCATCAGGCCGCTTGTAATAACCCTTCATGATGTTATGGCCGCGCAT
Organism: Pyrinomonadaceae bacterium; assembly: GCA_013003215.1. Classification (GTDB taxonomy): domain Bacteria; phylum Acidobacteriota; class Blastocatellia; order Pyrinomonadales; family Pyrinomonadaceae; genus Aridibacter. The sequence goes on along the minus strand of JABDKD010000220.1, from coordinate 7,587 downwards.
AACTACTTCACCGCGTTCACCTATGGGGACATCGTTTCCTTCCTCGTCGACACAGCGGACATCGCAACCGAATACCCCGTGCCCGACATTACCGGGAATCGATTCAACCTGGGGATGATTGAAGTTCGAGATGGGCGACGTCTCGGTCAATCCGTAGCCTTCGAGGATCCGGCAGGTGAATTTCTCTTCGAACGCCTTCATCACCTCGACCGGCATCGGGGCACCGCCCGAACTCATTATCGACATCGACTCGGCGTACGGCGCAACGTCAATTTCGTTTTCCTCAACATACTTCAGAATCGCCCAATACATCGTCGGGACACCCGTCCAGAAGTTGACGTGATATTTCTTGAACGCCTCGAGCGCAGTTTGCGGCTCAAACCTAGGAATCAAGACGATGCGGTGCCCGGCAAACATCTGCGCGTTCATCTGAGCCGTCTGACCCGTTGTATGGAAGAGCGGAAGCGTTATCAAACAAGTCTTCTGGATGCCGTCGGTGTAATCCAAACCCGGAACATGCAGGTTAAACGCCACGATCGAATTCAAGAACACATTCATATGTGTCAATTCCGCACCTTTCGGAGTTCCTGTGGTTCCCGATGTATACATGATCAACGCGGTGTCATCGGGTTTTGTAGGATGGGTATCGAATTGAGCGCTTTTGTCGAAAATCAATGCTGACAAAGACTTACAATCCTCGATAGGTGACGGGGCAGTCTTGTCAGCACACATCACGACCATCTGTTCGCAAGTCGCCACCTTGTCGAAAGCTTTTTTGCACATAGTCGCCATCGGCAACTCTTCAGTTCCTTCAAAGACAAAAACAGCCTTGGCGTCGGAGTCTGAGAGGTGATACTCGATCTCCCGCGGTTTGAACAGAACATTTATCGGGACGACGATCGCACCGGCTTTCAAAATCCCGTAATACACGATTGGGAAATATGGGACATTTGGACAGCTCAACGCGACTTTGTCGCCTGGCTCAATTCCCATTTCACGCAATGCGTTGGCCACTTTAGACGCGAGAGCGTTCAGCTCTCCGTACGAAATTATGGTGTCACCAAAGACTATCGCGTCAATCTCAGGCGTGAGCCGCGCGTGCTGTTCGATTACCAATGACAAATTCAAATATGTAGGCGTTGATTCCATTCTGACTTGTTCCCCGTTTGTTGTTGTGTTGGTCAGTCTAAACGCTCGATAGGCTTTGTGACAAGACTTGGCTGCCCTATCTTGTTGATTTCTTTGGAAAAAGGCTGCCTGGGGGAAGTAGAGTACGGCTTAAAAAGCCCGGGACATCTGGTGCGGACGGCGAAAATGAAGCCGATTCAACGGATCAGAACCGTCGGTGGTAGCCGATGACTATCAGGGCCGGCTGCGATTTCTGGCGGCAGGAGTTTAGCCGCGGATCAACGCGGATCTGCATCAGAACCGTCGCCGGTAGGCGATGGCTGTCAGGGCCGCCTGCGTTTGCGGGCGGAATTTTCGCGGCGGTTCAACGCGGATGATAACGGATCTGCATCAGAACCGTCGCCGGTAGGCGATGGCTATCAAGGCCGCCTGCGTTAGCGGGCGGAATTTTCGCGGCGGTTCAACGCGGATGGTAACGGATCTGCATCAGAACCGTCGCCGGTAGGCGATGGCTACCAGGGCCGGCTGCGATTTCTGGCGGCAGGAGTTTAGCCGCGGTTCAACGCGGATGGTAACGGATCTGCATCAGAACCGTCACCGGTAGGCGATGGCTATCAGGCCCCCCGCGTTAGCGGGCGGGAAAGCGAGAGTCCGGATAATCAGGTAATCAGTTGTGCGATCTGGCTGCAAAGCAAAAGGGTTGTAAGCGCGTGATAGATATGCCCCGTGTGGAGCGAAGCGAAACGCGGGGTCTCGGATCATTCCACATTTCGCCCCGTCATCGCCCTATTTCTTCGAATACTTTTCCCTGATCATCACTGCCCTTTCGAGCCCATCCAGGTTCTCGAGTATTTTCCGGCGCAGGTCCGCATCCAGATCCGGGTTCTTCTCAAGAAACTTCTGAACCGTCCCGAGCGCTTCTTTCGATTTCTGCCCGCCAATAAAAGCACCCAGCCAGCCGTTTACAAAGAAGATCTTGCGGTTCCGCTTGAGGTTCGGGAGCTCGCTTAGCGCTCGCTCAAGATACGGCAATGTGAGTTCGTCATGTGCAGGAGAATTCCAGTTACGAAACGCGGCTTCTATCCAGCTCTCAGAAACTTCCTTGTTGTTTACAAAATCATCAAAGTACTTCTTTTTACTGTTTTCATCTGCGAACGAGGCTCCGGCAGCATAGGCATAACGTTTTGATGCGTCATCTGTATTCTCTTTCGCGAGTCTCGCAAGAATGCCGCGAGCCTCTTTGGACTTTGACGCAGCAAGCTTCGAGGCAATTTCGAAACGATCACGAGTCCTCAGTAGAGGTGCGAGTTTTGTGACTATCGGATCCGCGGAAGCCCTATCCGGAGAAGCGGAAGAGGACATTATCTCCAGATTCTGCAGCAGTTTAAGTGCATTCTTGCTCTTCGCTACACGCAGGAAATTTCGATAGATCGTAATTAGCCTGCCGTTCGAAGAATCTTTGGACATTAGATTCAAAAGTTTATTCTCGATTCCGGGACCAACGGCAGCCTGCTGCTCTTCATTCAAATAGTATGTAAATGCCGTTCCGACCCGCCCTAGAATCGATGCGATCGTGGTGTCATCCGATTCAACATCAATATGCTCTATCGCCAGATCGACATAATTCGTAGGATCGAGTTCACCAAACCTAACCGAATCCCAAAGCGCTCCCCACATCATCGAACGCAGAAACGCATCCTTTTCCTTGTGAATGCTCTCCAACGCATACCGCTGGCTGCGCGGATCGAGCAGGAAGATTCCATAGCCCTTGTCATCGAAGTTTGGAAAGACGAAGACGGGCGCCCTCGATTTAAAGTTTGGATTCGATTGGATATCAACCCAGTACCTCGCAAAACCTCTTTTCCCGCTTTGCCTTGTGAGATCGACCTCCTTGATCTCCTGGGTCCCGTTATCAAAACGCAGAAGGATCTTTGTTTTCATAGGCCATTTCCCACCTTCGTTTAGTGCGTCTTTTTGCTCGAGCGAATAATTGTAAGCGGTGTCGTGCGGCTTGCCCATTTCCCGGTAAGAGTGATAACTGCTTCTTTTTACACGGACGATTGGGAGACTCCGCTTCTTCACCCATGCGTCCGCCCACCCGGAAAGATCCTGTTTGCTCGTCGCCTCAAACGCTGCGACCAAATCCGACCACTCCGCGTTCGCGAAAGCGTGGTGCCGCAGGAACAATCGTACCGATTCTTTGAAATTGTCTTCTCCAAGATAGAATTCCGCCTGCTTGAGAAACGAAGGGGCCTTCTGGTAGACGATGTTGCCGTACGCCGATTTCGCCGAATTGAGATTTGGAATGTCCTGATAGATCGGCACCGTTCCCTTTGTCACATCGGTCGCATACGCCCCCGGTTTTGTACGCTCATAGAAAACTTTCCATGCATTGTATTCCGGCATCACGTCGGTCATGGCCTTGTAGGCCATAAATGTGGCAAAACCCTCCTTGAGCCAAAGGTCGTCAAACCATTTCATCGTCACCGTGTCGCCAAACCACTGGTGTGCGGCCTCGTGGAAAATCACGGAAGCCCTTGCGATGTAGTTGTTTGCAGTCGGTTCAGTCGGGAAAATCACAGATCTTTCGCGCAGGAAAGTGGCACCCGCGTGTTCCATTCCGCCAAAAGGAAATTCCGGTATCAAAACGACGTCGTATTTGGAGAACGGAAACTTGTACGCGAAATAGTTTTCGAGATACCTGATCGCTTCTCGGTTGAGCCGGAATACTTCCTTTGCGTGAGGTTTGAACCTTTCCGTTTGGGAGCGCCTGACGTATATGTTAATTGACGGGTCGGATGGGGCTTGCGGCTTGGTAGCCCCCCCGGTAGTCAATGTATTGGAAACGGGTGAGGAGTCACCCAGCTCGTCAACTCTCGTTAGCGGTCCGGCGGCGAATGCGAATACATACGTGCTAATTGGCTTGGTTTCGCAGAACTCCTGTTCAACGATCTTGGCACCCTCCATCCTTCCGCCGCAGTCGTCGGCGTTAGATACCACTGTCCAGTCCGGGCTACGAGTTATGTTTAATTTGAACTTCGCTTTCAGGTCAGGCTGGTCAAAAACAGGGAAAGCTGTACTCGCGTCAGAAGGAACGAAGAGCGAATAGATATATTCCGATCCGTCCTCGCTGTCGACGTATCTGGTAATTGCGCTTCCCGATTTCAGAATGGGAGATTCAAATTTCAGCTTAATGATGTTCTCGCCGGAAACGACGCCACTGCGAAAAACAAGATGCTCGTTAATTTCTTCCGGTTCTGCAGACTTTCCATTTAAGGTGACGTCAAATACCCTCGACTTTTCCTTATGCCCCGAGATTTTTCGCCAATCCAATATGACAGGAACATCCACCGCGTCCCCGCGTCCCCTTGTCCCCGCATCATCTGCCCCAGCGCGCACCCGCAAGCGCACCTCGATTCTTCCCTTCAAAACGGGTGACATCTTCTGCAGAACAAGATCGACTTTATACCTGACCTCGGAGTAGTGCTCAGCACGCCATTCGGCGAGTCGTTTGGAAACACCGGGCACGATTTCGGGTTCTTTCGCAGTTGGAGTGGAAGAGAGAATTGTCATTAACGAAAATGCGATGAGAATGTATTTCAACATATTCTTAGAAACGAAAAGCCCAAGTTTGTGAAAAGTCTTTCCGATTTGATGCCGCGAATCAACCTGCCGTTTTAGCAATTACAAAAAAATGAGCCTTTTTCTTACAAACAGGCGCTTTTGATATTAGAAGGCACAGAACAGAGGCGTTAATTAAGAGTGTCGAGGACCTTAATTATGAACTGGCTTGAAAACAAATTCGGATTAATCCGGCTGACCGACATAAATGCCGAAGTTGAGGGAAATACGGCTTTCATCACGGGAACATACGCGGTAGAGAGCAGGAGCGAATCAGGAAAAAGAGAAGAACTCCTTTACCGCTTCTCCAAAACGCTCAAAAGAAGGCATGGTGACTGGCTCGCGGTCGAATCGCGCAGTTCGCGCATTACCGAGTCAGGACCTGTCGCCGTAAATTGAGGCAGCACCTCGCTCTTTACAGGGCCTGCCTGTTGACGCCGGATGGAACCCCGTTCTGTCCGGCGCTTTTTAGTACGTCTCTTTAAGGCAAAAGATATCGGAGCAAACAAAAGACCGCATCAGTTTTGACGCGGTCTCAATAAACTAAACACGTTGATTCTCTAGAGATTGAAATTAAACCTTACAAATCCGGTCGCCTTCACCGGCTGTCCGTCTCTTACAAACGGCTTGAACTTCCACTTTCTTACAGCGTCTCTGGCAGCGCGTTTCAGAAGCGAAGGGCCGCTCATGTTCTCCACGGATGCCACTTTACCCATCTCATCAACAACGACCTCGACCTCCACGGTTCCCTGCATGCGCATGGATTTCGCCTGGCGCGGATATACCGGATTCACGCGGCGAGTCGCATAAGCAATGAGCGACCCAATCGATACCGGACCCTCGCTTGCTTCATTCGAAGCGACATTGCTTTCCACCGGACGCTTACGATTCACCTGATCGGTCGATTTCACGTTCGGCTGTTCCTCATTAGACTTAGGTCGATCAACCGGTTTCTTTTCGGCGGACCTTATCACCCGTACCTTACGGTCCGTCGGCATTGCACCGGAAACCCTCTTATCCGCTTCCTTTTTGAGTTTCTCGACAGGTTTCGGGTCTTTCTGAGATTCAGAAGCATCATTTGAAGCGACAACTTCTTTATCAACTACCGGCTTAAGCTCAGCTTCAACCGGCTTTTCTTCCGGCTTCTTTTCTTCCACGACCGGAGGTTTGATCTTTTCCTCTTCAACCCTCTTCGCAACAAGAGTTACGTCCGGTGTATCGTCCGGAACCACAACCGGACCTTCGACCGCGCTGATGATCTTGCTTCGCGGAGTGACGATCTGCTCTCTGGCCTCAGAAACTTGATTTTGCCAACGCTTCTCGTCATAAGCGTCACGTGCCAGGTTGCTTCGCGCTGCGCTTGATTCCTCGACAGCCGCCAGGGCCATATCGGACATCTCTTTTCGCTTACCGATCGTCTTGGACTGAGTAATAACCAATTCCAGCGTCTTGCGCATGTTATCGACGTCGTTCTTAGCCTCATCCGGAAGGGTGGGGTCCGAAACCGCAACTCCGAGCGCCCGGTACCTCGCCAACTGTGCTCGAGCTCCGCTGACCACCTGACCCGCAACGGCAAAATAGTCGAGCGCCTTCGCCGGATTCTTTTGTAGTTCCTTTAAGAAGCTCTGAGCCTTTATGTAATCCCCCTGCTCCAGGTACGCATGCATCAGCAGTACGTTTAAGACCCTATTCACAGTCGGCTCATTTGTTTCCTTTCGAATATTCTCGAGCTCGTAGATCGCCGCACCAAAATTCTTGACCGCAATATATCCCTTGGCTTTCGAGATCCTGCCACGCATCACTTCGGCGGTCGTAGGGGTTACACCCGCTGTGTTATCCCGTATCTGGCTTAGTGTTGTGGATTTAGGTCCATCCTGTGCACCAACCGAAACTGTGCTTATATAAATAATTGTTATGGCAAGTATTAGACTAATTGGGCGTAATCGCATTTCACTCTCCTGAACTTCCGGAAAAACGTTTTTTGCTAAAAATTGTTTGTTGAAAGACAGATCAATCAAAGACACACGGAAATTCCACGTATTATGCGATGTCTGACCCTCATACGCAAGCAAAGCTCCCAAAAAACGGCACTTTAGAGGGATTACTGCTTTGGCTGCTCTAAGCTTGCGATTATCTTTTTTCGATACTCGTTGGCTTCTTTTTTCACCCGGTTTTCGTTCAAGGTGACGAGGGTCCGTTTTAGCATCAGCACTCTTCCGTTGACGATCACCGTCGAAACGTCAGACGATTTCACGGTATAAACTAAGTGAGAATAGACGTTATAAAGAGGCGTATGGTGGAGGCTGTCGATGTCGACAAGGACGATATCCGCCAGTTTCCCTGTCTCAAGCGAGCCGATCTTTTCTTCCATATGCAGCGCGCGGGCACCGCCGATGGTCGCCAATTCGAACATTTCCTTCGCTGAAGCCGCTTTAGGATCCTTGCTGAATATTTTGTGTAATTTTGCGGCGGAGTCCATTTCTTCCCAAAGACTCAAGTCATTATTTGAAGCCGGACCGTCGGTCCCCAGACCGAGACGTACATTCTTTTTGATCATCGAAGGAACCGGCGCAACACCAGCTGCGAGCTTCATGTTCGATTCGGGATTGTGTGCGACCCCAACGCCTCTCTTTTCAAGCAATTCGATCTCGCTTTGATTGGCGTGAATTACATGCGCCGCGATAGTGCGGTTGCTGAGAATACCTATCTTATCTGCATACTCGATCGGCCTCATGTTCTTGTTCTTGCGAACAAAATCCACCTCTGACTGGGCTTCCGCCAGGTGGATCAGAAGCGGGGAGTTATGCTTCTTTGAAAGGCGCTCTGCCATCTTCAGGT
>JABDKD010000212.1 GCA_013003215.1 Pyrinomonadaceae bacterium | reverse complement strand
TTGATTCCAGTTTTCAATGAAGCGCCGCAAAAAAGAATCGAGTTCTTTTACCTTCTTGGGGTTTAAGTGCACGGTGCCCAGATCACGTTCGATTTTTTCAAGCTGGTCGATTGAAGGCGCCTTTGAGAAGCGTTTGAATACCTCCAGATCAAACGTGCCGCCTCCGGTGTTGGCTAACGTGGGTTCACTGCTCAGAAAACTGAATCCCGCGCCGACCGTGAAGTGGTTTTCGTATGGAGCAAAAAAGCCCGGTGTGAGTTCAAACGTTGAACCATCACCTGTTAAAGCCTCGAATCGATAACCATAACTAACGGGACCCTCATACCACGCACGAACACCGGGGCGGTACCAGCCTATGCCGCCCGCGATTAATAGTAGAGAAACCGCGAACTTGGCGTAAGAGATCGGGAACAAGCCTCTGAAACCATTTTTGACAAAGAACAGGTAGATAAGCAGCAAATCGATAAACATCCACATCCAGAAAAAGATACCGGATGTTAAAAAGATCCCAATGTGAAGAATGACCCACATCGCCGGAAATATCTTGCTCGTTAGACGATTCCAAAGAAGCGTTAAGGCACCACACTCTGCAACGAGCGTAAACAACTTCAATGGAACGTTTACATAAGAAAGCGCCCTTGTTGCTCGCTCGATAGTCTCGATCGAAAACGTGCTGAGCCAACCGTTCGTATAGGCAGCCGGAAGAAATAGATAAAGACGGTCATTAATTACCCATTCCGGCGTAAGTTTTGCAAAGCCCGGAGCGAAATAATGCGACGCAACCAAAGTGGAAACCAAAAAGATGAAATCCAAATTCGAAAATCTGTCGAAAACGATTTTGAGGAATAAAAATACGCAAAAGAGGGTAATGATTCTGACCGGGAGATAGGTTGTTGCCCACGAAAAGCCGGGGAAAGTTCCGAGTTGCCAGACGATTGGCAAAAGGAGGGCAAGGAAAAGCGAAAGAAATATCGGGCGCCAGATTGAGAGTGCAAAAACGGTAATCAACAGGAATCGGTCCAGATAGTGGGGTTGGTCGAGGAATAGATTGTAGTCATATGAGGTATATCGCCACGTAAGCAGGAACGCGCATGCTATTACAAGCATTCTTATCGGATTTGACCCATTTAAGTCGTGCCAGCCAACGAGTAACCGATTCCTAAAAACGATACAGAGAAGAAACGCAGCGGATGCTAGAAACATGGAGGGTCCCGAAGAAATGTGCTTGAGGAAGGACCAAATAATAAAATCTTCGAAATAGATTTCCGGCGGTAGACGCGAGAGATACATCGCTAGGCGGTCAAATGGGACGTAAATCAGCAAAACCAATGAGATTCGGAGAAGGAAACTCAAAAAAGAATCTTTCTCCTTTTCCTGCCAGAGGTTTGGAAGCGATCTCGAGGCCGCTCGAAAAATGTCGGATTTTTCACTCATTCGAACACGAAAAATATTTAGTTATTGACGGGAATAATATAAGATTAGAGGTCACGTAACAATTTTATTTCGAATAGTTGTGAGAGTTCGCGGATTTCTGCGGTCACCTCAAATCGCTAGGGACTGAGCGGAGGTGTGTTTTAAGCAAGAGGGCTGACTCAATTCGACCTGTATATGGATTTTCATTGGTCTGAAGAACAAAAGGCACTCAAAGACGAGGTCATTGCCTTCTCTAGAGACGAGATTAGCGATGAGTCGCTGGATTTTGAGCGAAGGGGTGAGTTTCCCTATCAACTTTGGAAGCTTTGCGCCGATTTTGGTATTCAAGGCCTTGCTTCTCCTTCGAAGTTCGGGGGTAAGTTTGATGAAATCGATCTGCTCACGTCCACATTGGCGATGGAAGGATTTGGATACGGATGTGCAGACAACGGCCTGGCGTTCGCGCTGAATGCTCAGATGTGGACCGTTCAATTGCCAATAGCCTTGTTCGGAAATGATAATCAAAAATCTCGCTTTTTAGAGAAAATGGCAAGAGGAGAGATGATAGGTGCTCACGCACTCACAGAATCTGAAACGGGTTCGGACGCCTTTAGTCTTGCGACGACGGCTACAAAGGTGGAAGGCGGTTATTTGCTCAATGGTGAAAAAGACCTCATAAGTCTCGCGATCGTCGCGGACATCGCTCTCGTGTTTGCAAATTCGAATCCCGAAGTAGGGAAATGGGGGGTGACGGCATTTATAGTCGATCTGGATACCGAAGGCTGCTCTCGTGGGCCATTGAGAAAAAAAATGGGTCTCCGATCCGTACCCATGGGGTCGTTTTTGTTTAAGGATTGTTTTGTGCCTGCAGAAAACAGGATTGGAGATGAGGGAACCGGATTTAGTCTCTCGAATCAGTCTCTTGAATTTGAGCGATGTGCGATATTGGCGAGCCAGCTGGGCGCAATGGAACGCCAGCTTGAGGATTCTGTCGAATACGTTCGGACTCGCCAGCAGTTCGGAAAGGCGATCGGGAAATATCAGTCGGTTTCAAACCGCATTGCTGACATGAAGCTTCGGCTTGAAACAGCGAGACTGCTCCTCTACAAGACTGCATGGCTGAAGCAAAGAGGTGAATCGGCAATGCTGGAGGCCGCTCTTTTGAAACTGCACCTTAGTGAGTGTTTTCTTGAATCGAGCATCGACGCGGTTCGAAACGCAGGTGGAATAGGGTTTTTGGAAGAATTCGGTGCTGAAAATGATCTCCGCGATGCCGTTGGCGGAGTGTTATACGCGGGAACATCTGACATTCAAAGGAACATAATTGCCCGTTTACTGGGAGTATGAGTAAGCTGCTTCACCAATCTCTAACAGATTCAGCGGAAAAGTATCCTGATCGCGATGCGTTCCGATACGGAATGGATTCGATTACTTATGCTGAGCTACTGGAGAAAGCTTCGCGTTTGGCCAACGCTTTAATCGAAGCGAGAGTTTCACGCGGTGACCGGGTCGGAATTCTGATAAATACGAGTATTGATTCGGCTGTGGCTTTGTACGGGATACTTTTGGCGGGGGCGGCTTATGTTCCGATTGACCCGGCGTCGCCTCCCGCACGGATTCGATTTCTTATTGAGGATTGTGACCTGAATGTGCTTGTATCAGCTGAGGACCAGCACTCCTTGATACTGGACTCCCTTTCAAAGGAAGTCGAGATAGAGTGCGTCATCGGTGTTGAGAACGAGCTGCCTTGCCGCCAGATGGCCTGGAGCGAAGTAGATGCTTTCAAATCAGAGGCGCCAACGGTGTCAATTGTTGAGGATGATCTCGCCTATATCATGTACACATCCGGCACGACCGGGCTTCCAAAAGGCATCATGCACACTCATTTTAGCGGAATGAGTTATGCGAGGCTTTCGCGATCGCTTTATGAGATCAATGAATTCGACCGGCTCGGCAATCATTCTCCGCTACATTTTGATATTTCGACCCTTGGCTTTCTGACAATGCCGCACTCAGGCGGTACGACGGTAATTGTGCCGGAAGCCTATAAGAAGTTTCCGGTCAGCCTTGCCAGGCTAATTGAAGCTGAAGAGCTTTCGATTTGGTACTCGGTTCCTTTGGCATTGATTCAGCTATTACAGCGCGGAATGCTGGAAGAAGTGAATCTCGGCAGCTTGCGGTGGGTGCTTTTTGGCGGGGAATCCTTTGACACTGAGCAATTGAGGAAGTTGATAAAATTAATACCAAACGCCAGGTTTTCAAATGTCTACGGTCCTGCAGAAGTTAATCAATGTACGTTTTACAACTTTTCCGCTTTACCCCGTCAGGTAGAAGAAGTTCCGCTAGGCAGAGCCTGGGATGAAACCGAAATAGTTTTGATCAATGAAGGAGGCGATCTCGCCGGGGGTAAAGAAACAGGTGAAATCCTTGTCAGCACTTCAACCATGATGAAGGGGTACTGGGGGAGCCCGGATATGACCGCCAAAAGTCTGCACACAACAGAAGTAAACAAGGTTTTTTATCGAACCGGCGATCTCGCCCGAAGAAATGAGAAGGGAGAACTTGTGTTTCAAGGGCGGCGAGACAGGCAAATCAAAACGCGTGGGTATCGCGTCGAACCGGCAGGCGTCGAGTTGGTTTTGCAACGTCACGAATTGATAGTCGAGGCGGCCGTTTTTGGTTATGAAGATAAGGATGGAGAGACATCTATAAAGGCGGCAATAGTTCTAAGGGAAGGGGCCACCGGATTACCGGCAGATCTAGAAAACTTTGTATCGCGAAGTATTCCCAAATATGCGTGCCCATCTAAATATTTGATTGTGAACGAGTTACCAAGGACGGGAGCGGGTAAAGTGGATTACTCGTTAATCAAAAAACAAGCGACAGGAAGATACAGATTTGAAGCAGCAAATTAGAGATTTTGTTCAGAAGACACTGATTGGAGACCTAAAAGCTGGTGAGCTTAGCACGTCCGAGAATTTGTTGGGCGGGGGGCTGATCGACTCGTTAGGAGTGATGCAACTGATCGCGTTTGTTGAGGACGAGTTTGATTTGAGCATTCCGACCAAGGACATGGTAATTGAGAATTTCGAGTCAATTGACGCGGTTTGCGGATATATTGGCCGCCGAAAAGATACCGAAAGCTGAAGATGGAGACCAGCCCCCAAAAAATAGGTGGTAAAGCATTTGCGCTGTCGAAAAGTCAGCTGTCCATTTGGGCGGGGCAAGCGATCGATCCCGATTGCCCTCTCTACAATATGATCTATCGATTCGATTTGTTCGGAGCGGTAGATATAGAGAGGTTTTCAAAAGCTTTTGACTTACTTGTTCAGAGCTGTGATTCATTGAGAATTGTTTTTGATTCGGCAAACGGAGAGCCTTCGCAAAGAGTAGTAGTATCAGGCTTCGATTTGGACTTTGTTGACCTAAGCGACGAACGGGCAGACGCGATAGACCGATGGATTGATGCACGGGCAACCAGGAGACTGGATCTTTCTAAATGCACATTCGATTCGGCACTCATAAAGCTCGAAGATGAGCACTTTGTTTGGTTTCTTAATCAACATCATCTCGCAATTGACGCAAGCTCTTTTCCACTTTTGTTCGAGGCTCTTGGAAGATTCTATGAGAATCCAGGCGAGGAGTTGAAGGGAGAAATCCGTATTCCTTCGTACGAAAAGTACATTCGTTCGCTGCCAACCTCGCCGATTGAAAGAGAATATTGGAATTCCCGTGTTGCTGAAATGCCGGCTCCCAGAGATTTGAGAAGGGAAGGCTTTGATGGGTTTTCGACCGCCTCGAGAAGAATTGTTCGACCTTTACAATCAGAGATTGTCGAAAAACTTAAGAAGATCGCGGCCGAATCGCGATTCAAGTCGCTCACCGAGGACATGACGCTCTTCAACATCTTCGCGACTGTCTTGTTTGCTTACCAGCACCGTTTGTCCGACGTTGATTTAGCGATAATCGGCTCTCCGATCCACAACAGGATTTCGCCGGAACACAAAAAGACGCCGGGTCAGTTCATTGAGTTCTTTCCGCTGGAGGCCTGGGTATCCGCCGAGGACAGTTTTGTTTCGCTGTTCAAAAAGGTGCGGGACGCATCAATTAAGTTTCTTCGGCATGCAAAAGCGGAGGCGAGTGTTCCTGAGCTTTACCGGAAATTCAATACTGTCTTAAATTATATTGACACCGGATTTAGGAACTTCGGATCAATTCCCGCAAAAGCGGAATGGATACACCCGCGATCTAGCGATGCGGGACATCAGCTTAGGGTGCATGTCTACAACGACAAAGCACGCGGCGACCTCTCATTGATTTTTGACGTGAATGAGGCTGCGTTTGGGGAGATTTCGGAGTATGTGCCAGAACATTACTTCCGACTTCTTGAAGCTCTTTTGGACGAACCTAATAAGAAGATCTCGATGGTTTCGTTTGTAACCGGAACAGAATATGAAACAGAGATTGGGTTCGATAGGAATCCACCCTCCGAATTTCAACCGGTCCTAAAAGAGTTTTCGAGGATCGTGCTTGCGAATCCAAAAAAGACTGCGATATCTGATGAAGAGGTTTCGATAGACTTTAAAACCTTGGATGCGAAGTCGAATCAAATCGCTAATCTGCTTAGAGGCAAGGGATTTGCGAACGGTGATCGTGCTGTAATTCACAGCCCTCGCAGTATTGAAACAATTGCCGCAGTTCTGGGGGTTCTAAAAGCGGGTGGTGTCTTTGTCCCGGTCGCTGCGGGAGAGCCCGAAGCGAGGTTACAGAAGGTAGTGTCAGATTGCCGGGCTCGAGC
>JABDKD010000208.1 GCA_013003215.1 Pyrinomonadaceae bacterium | reverse complement strand
TGCCGCCGCTCACGCGGCTCTAATAATTTTGGGGGATTCGTGGTCCGCAGGTTCGTGCTTTGCACATCACCTACGGCTAGTGGAAATTCAGCCGCTCACGCGGCGGAAGGGTTGGGGAATTCACATGGTACCTGACGCGGAAGGTGTCAATTGCGATACGTCAAAAATTCGACGCATTCAGCGTCGCGATGGTTATTAACCTTAAACCAGAGGTCAGCCGCGCGAAGCGCGTTGACCTCTGGCTATTTGATTCGTCACCTTCAGCGACCTTAAACGTCACGACACTAACCCGCCTGCAGGGCAAGATAGACGCCGACCGGATCACGGACAATTGCGGATCTCGCCTCGGTGAATTCCTTAACAACCTTTCCACCGCTTTCGCCAACCCGTTGAAGACTTTCAGCAAGGTCGTCGACGGGCAGGTGAATCAGCCAAACAGGTGGGATAACATTTTCGTCACTTCGTAACTGACAGATTTCTGCTGCGGCAATCTCATTGTCAATCTGCATCTCAAATCTTGCGGCATACTCTTCGTTTTCACCTGTATCAATGGACCCGGCATCCCATCCCACCACCTGACGATAGAACTCCATACTCGACGACGCGTCAGGCACCGCCAGAGAGAGCCAGGCTACGCAGCCGACACGTTCACTCTTGTCTGCGGAGTCGGAATCGGCGGCCACGACCGGAACAATCCCGAAAGCTGCCCCATTGGGGTCGAGGAGGACCGCCCATTGACTTTGACCGTCCTCGTCCTTGCCGTGCATCAGTTCTTTGCCACCTATGTTGATCGCAAATGCGGCGCTGGCGGCTACATCAGCGACCTGAATGTGCGGCATCCATTGGAGCGGAAGGTCGTCATACTCCGGAGTACGAGCCCCAAGGCCGATGATGGGCATGCCGAGATTGTTCATCAGATCATCACGCCAAAGCGGATCGTCACCCGTCGTGAGGATCTTCGAGTAAAAAGCGAGTTCACGCTCATGATCAGGCACCGCTATATCGGCGCTGAGAACACCACCAACGCCTTGGACAAATGTTTTTCGCATTGTTTTCTCCTCAGAAGTTACTTTACGCCAATCGGTCATTGAGAATCGGTAGAATCGGCGGTACAGCGCTTCGCATCAGCAGCGTGGTTGCCAAGCCACGTCCGACTGCATGCGATTGTTATGCAATTCGTTAATCTTTGGCTGTTTCGGGATCAATCATTTTTCGCACTTCGGTTATCTTTGTGGCGGGAAAACCACTGCGCTCAGCGTGTTCTTGAATAAGTGCCTCATTCGCAGATATGTAGATACAGAATGTCTTATCACCGGCCACATAGGAATGTTCCCATTGAATATCTTTCTGTTCCGCTTTCATATCGGCAAGCACGGTATTAGATTTTTCCGCCGCTCCGCGCAGAGTTTCGCGCTCGGCTGAACCGATTTCCGGAATGTCGCGTTCGATTACATATCTTGGCATGGTATTTCCTCAGTCTTATAGAATTTAGATTATTGCATAGCGCTTGCTAGCACCGGACGGCAGCCAGCGATGTGGATTTCAGATTCGGCCCGTATCTACCGTTCCGGTGCATGGCTTTGTTATCGGCCTTTTCGGGAAAACCGACGTTCAAAGGGTTATTCAGTTCATCATGCGCACACTCATCTATTTGAACGTTTGCGTCTTTACGAGCTCGCCCGCTTCGTCGTAAACCTTCCAAGTCCCCCTCTTCTTGCCGTGTTCGTAGCGACCTTCGTCCCAGAGTTCGCCATTGGGATGGTATCGCTTCCATTTGCCGTGCTTCTGCTCTTCATTGTCGAAGCCGCCCGTACCCCTACGTAGGCCATTTTTGTAGAACCATTTCCAACGACCAACGATCTTTCCGTCCTTGAAGCTGCCGGAGGACTGCATCTGGCCATTATTGAGAAAGTATTTCCACTTCCCTGATTTCTTTCCGTTGTCGAACTCACCCTCACAAGATACTAGGCCGTTCTTGAAGAACAACTTAAAGGGGCCATTCTTTGGATTGCCGTCTTCATCGATTCCTGGGATGTCCTTCATTGGCGCGCTCCTGATTGCTACCTCTGTTGCGGTGGAAAGGCCTACCGATGGGGCGATCTACTGAATTTACGCTCGATCCTGCTCGTTCTTTTGGCATCGGCGAATTGCATGCCAACCGACAATCGGAGTACGAAGTCAGCGCATGAAGTCTGAAATCTGTTTGGCCAGCGTTCGCTGTCCAAGCTGGTCGTTCGTTCAAACAGCGGTGACAAGTTCTCAGTCGCCGGCTAACGTCACGCGTCACCGGGTACGAGAGAGAGATCGTCCATTTCGGTTCCGCCTGACTCGCGTACGCCGGTGCACGCGATAGTCACCCGCCGCATTAAGCGTCCGACGCAGCGCGATCCACTGCGGCGCCATCCGCCAAACGACTTTCCATGTCGGGGTCCCATTTTTCCGGCAGGTCAATCAGCTCCAATTCGTAGACCAGCATAGCGTTGGCAGGAAGGTCAGCGTACGTCTTCCGTTCATCATAGGTCAGATTCGGTGGAACAATGATCGTCCGCCTTCCACCAATCCGCATGCCCAACAGTCCGTATTCGATTCCCGCATAACAGTCCCGTCCGCCAACGCGTATTGGGTATGGCGTGTCAGCATCTGACGCAAACAGCACATCGCCTTTACGACGCGTACAAGCGCAGTGGCAGATAGCGACGTCGCCGGGCACACATGGCCGCCCAATGCCAATTTTGCGATCGGTAATTTTGAGGCTGCGTGGTGGCTTCATGATTCAGTCGGGTAACTAATAAATATCTGGAAAAATTCCAGTTATTTCCAGTATCCCGAATGTTGTGTGGAACTACTTGGCCAAGGCATGAAACGGTTTGCACTTGAGCCCGAAAATATCTCGATCTTATTCCAATCTCGGACTAACCTCAACGAATAATTTATTCCTTACCTATGAGTTATTAAATGAGACTACTGGTGGTGGGAGATCTGATCGGTATGCGACATCTTATACGCGGCACCGAGAAATCCTACGTACTACATTCGCGACTACATCTTATTCCCACGAATAAAGGCATCATCCCGAGATGGGCGACTGTAAGACCAGCATATACCTAAATCGTGTCGCTGAAAGCGACAAAGAAAATAGCCCGGGGTCAGGAGCGTCAGCGACATGATCCCGGGTTTGTTATCACAACGATACGACGCTGAAGGCGTCGATTGCGGTGGGGCGAAATTCGACGCATTCAGTGTCGATCGTGGCGCTCTCTACAAGCAAACGATCGCTCATGACTTAGTCAACTCCAGCAGCTTGCTCTGGGGGTTGGAGACATAGTTCGCAAAAAAGTCGGCCCCGTGTTCTTCGAGGCCCTCCGCACTAATGAAGGGGTCGTGCCACTCCGGCGTGAGACCGACTCGGCGCGCAATGTCATCGAGAAATCCACGCTCCCAGCGCCGAAGCTCGAACGTCATCTCCCGCTCCTTCTCGAATCCCCCCGGATGAAACCGCAACAGGCCGCCGTTGCCGGGTTGTGCGTCCGAGAAGTAGTAGCCGAACTTGCGCTTGGAATCCTGCTGGTCGTGTTTGGCCAGATTGAACTCCGGGTTGGCGATCATGGTGACGAAGCGGCAATTCGGCCTGAGCAGCTCGTGGATCCGCCGAAGCGCTGCCTCGATTTCTTCTTCACCCTGCAGATAGTGCACCAGGTGGATCGCTGTGACGACGTCGAACCGGCGCTTCAGCTCAAGCGTGGTGACGTCCCCGACGCGGTATTCGATGCCCAGAGGCTCGCGGGCCTCCGCGGCTTCCGCCTGACTAATCAACATCGGCGACAGATCGACACCCATAACAGGGTCGGCACCGCAGTCTTTACGGAAGCGCCGCGTGTAGAAGCCGTTCCCGCAAGCCAGGTCGATGAGCGATTTTCCACTGATGTCCCCGAGCGTTCGGAATATCACCGGATCCTGGCAATGTTGGTGGTACAACGCCATCCGCGCCATGCCCTCTTCGAAGATCGACGCAGTCTCATCGTACTGCTCCTGGACATCATCGTGATCGGTTGTACCTCGCCGTTCCATCTTTTTATCCTCCGTCAGCGCCCGGCCTCAGCCCGGTCCAAGAAGAGCATCATCTTGCCTGAATAACGTTTGTGCTCACCAGCCGGCCATCGAGTTTACTGCGATTAGCGTCTCCGCGCCTATTCTGGCGTGGTGCAGCGTTTGGTTGTGTGGTTTGTTATTTTAGTTCAAGTGACCCGCCATGGTCGTCGTTGTCATACCACTTAATTTCAACCTCCAAGCTGTGTTGGATTCCCTTGGCTCCTTTTTCTTCATCTTCTATCTGTACTTCGAGAACTAGATTTTGCGGGAGTTGCATTGTAAATTCTTCTGCACCTTGACTTAATATGACTGTTCCGTCAGAAATTTTGTCAGCAAGTCGATGAAGAAAATTGCTTACATCTGCTCTGTTTTTTCGTTCTTCGCTTTTAAATAATCTTGTTTCTCTTCCCATATTTATACCTGTTTCACAGTCGATAGCGATGTTGAATATTTTTTATTTCAATTTATTTTTTCCACGCAACGTTCTAGTTAAGCGGTGTAGAAATGCGCAGTATTATTACGTCCAAAGGAGGGCCGAAGGGCCGGAACATACTTGAACGCTTTGTTATATGTTTGCATCTTTTTTGGTTTCATAATTCGAACTTTTCTCTCCGAACAGCATTGTTGAACAGATCAACTTCGTTTCCAACACCTCGTTCTCTTCTTCCTGTTTCCTGACATAGGCAACGAAAAGGTCCCTCTTTTCAGGGTGTGTCTCAATCAACTCCTGGCCATTGAGGTCAACTCCGCTTCACCAATTACCTCCACACCAAGCGACTCGGCCTTTTTAAGCTTGGAACCCGCTTTTTCTCCGGCGACGACAAAATCGGTGTTCTTACTCACCGAAGAGGATACACGTCCTCCGCGCGCCTCTATTATCTCCGCGGCAGCGGACCGGGTAAGCGTTTCCAACTTCCCTGTAAGTACAAATGTCTTGCCTTCAAAGAGTTCGCTTGTTCCATGAGTGTCCGAATCAGGAGACTCAAGCTTTACTCCCGCCTCTTTCAACCTTTGGATGAGATCGATATTCGATTCGGAACGGAAGAAATCGTGTATGCTCGTCGCTACCTTCTCTCCAATCTCAGGAATATCATCCAGCTCCTCGACACTTGCTGACATCAAAGAATCGATAATGCCGTAATGATTGCTCAGGATCTTTGAATATCTTTCGCCAACATGACGTATGTCCATTCCGAAGAGAACCTTTTGAAGGCCACGATCCTTGCTGGCCGTTATTTGATCGATGAGTTTCCCCGCGCTTTTTTCGGCCATACGCTCCAGCGCGGCAACCGTTTCGAGTTCAAGTGAGTAAAGATCCGCAACGTCTTTCACGTGACCGCCATCCACAAGTTGTTCGATTATTACATCCCCTAAACCCTCTATATCCATAGCTTTACGGGCTGCAAAATAGGCGAGTCGGCCTTTGATCTTTGCCGGACAAACCGGATTTACACATCTCGTAACAGCTTCGCCTTCCGGTCGGCGCACATCGGAGTCGCATACCGGGCAACTTGTTGGAAACTCAAATTTCTTCTCTGAGCCGTCGCGCTTCGCTTCGATCACCTTTAAAACTTGAGGTATGATCTCGCCGGATTTTTCTATCAGGACGGTATCGCCGATCCTTACATCTAGACGCTCAATCTCATCCTGGTTGTGAAGTGACGCTCGCGAAACGGTGGTTCCAGCCAACAAGACAGGTTCCAGATTGGCAACCGGTGTAAGTGCCCCAGTTCGGCCAACCTGGATCGTAATATCCTCGAGCTTCGTCGTTGCCTGCATCGCCGGATACTTATAAGCGATCGCCCAGCGCGGCGCTTTCGAAGTCGAGCCGAATTCATCCTGCAGCCGCGTCTGGTTGACCTTCACCACGACACCGTCGATATCGTAATCAAGATCCTCTTTTTCCTTCTCCATGCGGTCGCAGAACTCAATAACACCTTCGATATCCTCGCACAGCGCGCGGTTCGGGTTGACATTGAAGCCCGCCGATTCAAGGTATTCAAAATTCTCCCAGTGAGTCTCGAACGCTTTTTCATTTCCCGAAAGCGCGTCGTAAGGAAATAGATCCAACCGCCGCGATGCAACGACCGCAGAATCCAGCATTCGGATGGTACCTGACGCGGAGTTTCGTGGATTCGCAAAGGTCTTCTCACCTTTCTCAGCGAGCTCTCGATTGATCTCCCGAAAGACGGACTTGGCGATGAATGCCTCTCCGCGCACTTCCAGCTCGCCGGCATAATCTTTTTTTAGCTTGAGAGGGATTGTCCGAATCGTTCTGGCATTTGGTGTAACATCATCGCCGCTGGTTCCGTCACCACGGGTCGCGGCTGTCACGAGGATTCCGTTCTCATAATGAAGAGAGAGTGAAAGCCCGTCGATCTTGAGTTCCGCGACATAGTCGAACTTACGGCCGTCACCGAGCCTCTCACACCTTTCGTCAAATTTGCGTAACTCGTCCAGATTGTAAGAGTTATCAAGAGACATCATCGGCACTTTGTGCACAAAAGTCTCAAACCCTTCCGCCTTGCCTCCAACCCTCATGCTGGGAGAATCGGGAGTTACCAATTCGGGGTTCTCCGCCTCGAGCTCCTGGAGCCGACGCATCAACGCATCGAACTCCGCGTCACTTATCTCGGGATCCGATTTTTGGTAATAGAGCTCGTTGTGGTGCTCAATCTCTTCCCGCAGCTTTTCGATTTCTTTTGCGGCGCCGTTCATTCGCTTTCCCCGCTGTTCATGAATTTCGCTATCAATCTGTGAAAATGATGCGTACCGGTCTCGCGTTTTACTGAGTACCTTCCGCCGTTATAAAGCCTCGATCGAATTCCCTTCTGGACAGATTCAACGACACTCTGGTCCTCGCGTTCCACCTTGTCCAGATCCCCGCCGGCCCCTGAACCCACTTGGCTTTCGTCGATGACGATCGTGAAGTACCTGACCGTTGTCTGCTCCTTAGTGACCGGCTCGACGATATTCACTGAGACTCCCCAGGGATAAAAATTGAACATCATATTGGGAAAAACAAAGAAATAATATGCCGCTGCCTGCGTGAACTTCCCTTTATACTCATCGGTCTCTGTTTTGTTCCCTCGTGATGATAGCCGTGCCGTCTGCAGACTCGAATACACCCCGAGTGTCGTTGTGTATTCTTCGTAATCAATCTCTTTGTTAAGGGATCGATGTACGAACGGGATGTGAAAACCTTCCAGGTAATTCTCGCAGTAAAGTGCCCAATGGGCCTCAACCTCGTAAACCCGGGTCGATATGATCTGAGGCTCCGGAATGACCGGGAACACTTCTTTTGCCTGCCCAAAGAACTCTTCAAATCCATCCGCCTTGTCGAGCGATACAAAATGCATTGACAACCACGACGCACGCTCGACCCTAGAAAGATCATCAGCTGCCGTAGGAAAGTTCTGAACGCCTTCGAACTCAGGCATCGATTCGAACTTTCCGTCGAGACCGAATCGACGCCCGTGGTAACCGCACTTGATCCCGCCTGACCGACAGCTTTCGTGAACCAGGATATTTGCCCGGTGCGAGCATACGTTCGAAACGCAATTGACGCCTTCGCCCCTTGTCAGCAAAAGCGGTTCGTTCAAAACCCCCTCGAGCAGCGTAAACGGATACAAGTTTTCGATCTCACTATCGAAGGCCGCGAACTGCCACGACCTCGCGAAAATCGCCTCGCGTGAACGTTCGAACGATTCGTCCGACAAATAGAATTCCTGCGAAAGACAGTCAGCAAGAGCGATATCAGAATTGACCTCAATCCCGGGCATCTTCAGTCTCCTTAAGACCATAAAACAAGTATCCCGAATTTTGGCGGTTCTTTCGGAATCCCCTGCATTCAAGAAACATATAGCGGCAGATCGAAATATTAACGGCATCCAACCAAAAAGTGAACCACAGCAGGTACAAAAAACGCTTAACAAGCGGAATTCAGGTTTGATATCATAGAAAGGTGTGGTCCCGCACTCCTTTCAGCTCTCCGCGGACTCAGCACTTTTTTGATGACATCTACAAACCAGCTAGAATTTAAAGGATCGCTGAAAAGGCACCCAGTCGATGAGCTCTTGGTTGAGTTCTACCAAAAGGGCCTGACGGGATCTCTGCGCATGAGTTCTGGTGACAAGAAATCGATCGCCTACTTTGATGGTGGAAATCTTGTGTTTGTGGTTTCTAATGCCAAACGCCATCGGCTGTTCGAAATCCTTCTAAAGCAGGGACAGATCGAGAAGAAACAACTTGCGGAGGTCGACCAATTCACAAATGATCTTCATCTTGCCAAGGAACTGGTGGAAGGCGGAAGCTTCACGAAACCGGCAATCGACTCGATATTCGCGTTTCAATTCTCGGAAATTCTAAACGATACAATTACCTGGGACTCGGGAGAGTTCGTATTTAGCGCCTCCGCAAGAATAAAGGCTGACATCTGTTTCGATTTCGATCTACAGGAATTTCTTTCCAAAAGACTTGAGACGCTGCCGGAAATCCGAATGCTTGAACGTCTGAACATTGGCTCCGAACGGTTCGGCCTAAGCGAATCGGCTGACATCAACACTTCGGGGCTCAAACCGGAGGACGCGTTCCTCCTGTCGCGGCTTTCCGGTGAAGTCCTGACAGCAGATATGCTTTCGACACTTTGCGGAATGGACCAAAATACCCTCGTTCCAATGCTTTACAGGCTTTGGTTCAAGGGGCTAATAAAACGAATTGAATGGGATTCGGCAATTGGTACGGAAGAAACTGAAAAGCTCGCAAGCGCAAAGTTTGAACTGAAACAGTCAGCAAAGTCCTTTGAAGAAGAAAGGGCAAAAGCCGAGAAAGAGGCGGCTGAAAAAGCAGCGAAGGAAGCGGCCCAGGCTGAAGCCGAAGAAAGGCAAAAGGCCGAAAAGGAAGCCTTATCGCTCGAACAGTATTTGGAAAGCGTTGAGAATGCGGCGACCCACTACGAGATATTTGACGTCGGCCCGGATGCGGATATCAAAGAGATCAAGAAAGCTTATTTCCTTTACGCCAAACGTTTTCACCCGGACCTTCACCAAAAGAATGTTGACGAAGAAATACATCAGCGAGTCCAGAATGCATTCACTGAAACGGCTCAGGCGTATGAAACGCTGAAGGATCCGGAGGCGCGGGAAATCTACGACTTCAAGCTTGGAAAAGTTCTTGAACAACTCCGTGAGTCGGGTGGTAAAGAAGCGAAATTAACAAAAGATGATCTCGACATTACAGGTCAGGCAAACCAGGCCAAAGAGAATTTTGACAGCGGATACGACCTGCTTCTTGAAGACGAGATCGAAAAAGCAACACCGTATCTTGCACGCGCAGCTCACCTCGAACCTGAAAACGCTAAATTCCGGGCGTTCTACGGCAGGGCTCTTTCGTTCGACTCCAAAAACCTCAGAAAGGCAGAGGCAGAGTTTCAGGCCGCTGTAAAACTCGAGTCCAAAAATGCCACCTATCGGCTGATGCTCGCCGAACTCTACATCGAAATCGGACTCAAAGTAAGGGCCCGCGGTGAACTAAACCGACTCCTCAAATTCGATCCGAATAATAACGAAGCCCGCAACCTACTCGACACGCTTAGTCAATAGTTGTAATAATCTCACTTTGGGATTCCTCACCGAGAGAATCCGGCGATAATGTTTTTAGAGTTTTTGGCATCCAGAAGTGCCCTCCTAGGAATTTGATGAGTGAGTCTGCAGTTAGTCCGGGAATTGAAGAAAGTCTGATAACCCTTTCGAGATCTATCGATGAGTTCGAAGGCTACATAAACCCACACGCAAGTCGCGTGGCGGGCCTTGCGGACGCGATCGCGGTCCGGTTCAAGCTTTCAACTCATGATCGTTTGAGTCTCAAGCAAGCGGCACTGATTCACGATCTCGGTGAACTCACGATGGGGCGCGAATACATCAAGGTCGAGCGCGTACTGACCGAAAGGGAGCGGCTCGATCTGCAACGGCATCCGGTTATAGGTGAGCAAGATGCTGCGAAGAGGGGATATTCCAGAGCAGTTCAGTTAATTATCCGTTGGCACCATGAGTGGTGGAACGGAGACGGTTATCCTGACGGCTTGAAAAATGATTCGATTCCCCTTGCAGCAAGGATTTTGAGGGTTTGCGACACCTACGCGGCTCTAACCGACGCGAGACCCTTTAGCGGCGCCATCACTTCGGCGGAAGCCAATCGCTATCTTACGGAATGGGCAGGCATTGAGTTTGATCCGGCTGTAATTCTAGAGTTTTTGGAATTGGAAGGACTCGCGGAACTTGAATCCCTGGAAGACCACTAGATTTAAAATAATAAATGCAAATCGAAGCAGGCAAAACACCTGAAAGCTGGCTCGCTTTTGAGCTGAATATTTTGCGACGGCTTGAGTTCAAGTCGGTTGCGATACCCATAACAGGCAATCCGAACCTTGGGAGATACCTGAAGGATTGGGACGTAAGGATCTTTGCAAACAACCTCTTTCGGTCTTCCTATCTTGAAGCCGTGGCGGCGATCGAGAATAACCACTACACGCTCTCTGACGTTGAGATTGAGGACATACTTGAAGACGCCTATGTGCCCCAGTTTGAGATGAAAAACGATTCCTTGAGGGCTTGGTTCGGCGAAACCGACGCCTGGTGGTTTGATAACGTGAAGACGAACATCGAAGGACTCGATTCGGATCTCGCGAAAGCAATCGCCGCCTCACTTGTTTTCAAGGTCGGTGACTATGCCTTGTCTTTTGATCAGTCTACAAGGCGTTTGAGACAACCGTTTTCCAAGGTATTTGAACGTCTCGCTCGCAGCCTTAAGACGCCCGTCGACAACCACACACAAAACACCTGTGCGAACAAGAATACTATCGAATTCACGGCGGAGAATTACACCGACCTCATGTTTTTGCGGCTCCCGAAAGCCCGCAGCGTTTCGCTTAAGAGATTTCTCGGAAATGATGCCTGGAAAGAAGAGTGGGCCCGCGGAACTGTAGAAATCTGGGAAGAGCTCGAGACAAGACTCGAGGGCAGGCTGGGTGCACATGTTGAAACGAAATCGCAGTATTTGAGCCTTCTTGAAGAGTTGTTCCAGACAGCATCACATATACCAAAGTGGGCCGTCGTCCATTCGGAAGACAGTTTCGTTTCAACGCAGGATATCGTCGAATTGGTAGGAACGCTCCGCAGAGTCGATACGATCTACACCAAGGACTTCTCAGAATTACTCGGAACCAAAGCGGTGGTCATCACGGCCTAATACGAACCGATTCAAGCCCGGTGACGAAATTAAGTCAGCTTCCCGATTCGAAGATGTATTTTCCCGTAATATCTTCCGAAAGTTTTCGTTGCCCCGCATCAGTTCCAAGCACAAAAGCTTCACGTAACATTTAAAACAGAAAACCGCAGCCGGTTTTATTCAACCGGCAGCGGCACAAAACCTATATTCGTGTTTCAGTCCCCTTTGAAATCCGGCATCCTCTTTTCAAAAAATGCTTGAACACCTTCTTTGAAATCCCCTGATCGGCCGGATTCGATCTGCAATTCGTGTTCGAGTTCCAGTTGGGCGCTCAAGTCATTCGAAAACGTGGCATTCAACATCTTCTTCACTCTCGCTATCGCCGCCGTGGGGCCCAATGAAAGTTTTGTCGCCAGTGCAATAGACTCTTCGCCAAGCTTATCGGCCGGAACGACGCGGTTGATCATTCCGATCTCAGCAGCCCGCTCGGCGGTAATCGTGTCACCGGTCATCAAGAGTTCCGCCGCGAGCTTCGTCCCAACGGCCCTCGGGAGAAAAAAGCTCCCGCCGCAATCCGGTGAAAGCCCAATCTTTACAAATGCTTCGTTGAACTTTGAGCCTTCAGCCGCGATAACAAGATCGCATGCCAGTGCGACGTTTGTCCCCGCACCCGCACAAACCCCGCCAACAGCGGCTAAAAAAGGGATCGGCGACTCTGCAATGCTCGAGATCAAATTGTGGAGCGCCTCTAAGGGAGCCTCAAGAAACGCCTCGATTCGACCTTCCTGTTCCCACATGAGCTGCATTTCGCGTAGATCCCCACCCGAACAAAAAGCCCTGCCTGCAGCAGTCAAAAGGACACAGCGCGCCCTATCGGCAGACGCTTTTTCAATCGCCGCTGTCAGGTCCGATGTCAATTGCCGGGAAAGAGCATTTAATGCATCTGGCCTGTTAAGTTCAATAACTGCAACATTTTCACGTAACTCGTAATTAACCGTTTCGTACATTTGGTTTATCCTATCCACCTCACAGCAATCTGATAATGCCCCCGGGAAGGCCTTCCATAAATCGCTTCTTAATCAAAGAAAGCAAATAATAGCACCCTTGGCTGGCAAACAAAACGGCCGCCGGAAGACGACCTTTACGAAAGCGATTCGATGTGAGTATCAAGGAATTTCAATGATGAACTGCTTTCGGACCTGCATTAGTCTATCCCGCGGTGAAACCCAAGAAAAAAGACTTTATCAATTAAGCTCACTTTCTTGGAAGCATTGCGATCAATGCATGTCTACACGGTTCACTACACGCGCTACGCGCGCTACGCGCGGGCCCTCGAACGTGTCGCTTCATGACATTCCTTGCAAAGTACGGACCGCCCTACCTTTGGCTGAAACGGTACCGAGTCTCTTTTTCCGCAATGATCGCAGACTATTTCATACTTTGAAGGTGCATCGGGACGCTTCGCCGCTTTCTTCGAGCGGCACTGAGGACACCGTTGGGGAGCCATCATATTTCGTTGATAGAACATCTCCTGCTGCTTCTCAGTAAAAAGAAATTCAGCTTTACATTGGATACAGATTATATCGACATCCGGCATTTCTATTCTCCTCTACCAACTTTTCACAATACGGCTTGTGCGTGAACTGTTAATCCATTAATCGCTTTCCGCGAGAGCGCGTACATGCGCTACCGCTGTCCCGCCTAATGTATCAAGATTATAACCGCCTTCCAGAACCGAAACGACCCGACCTGAGCACTTTTCCGAAGCCCATTGTTTCACGACCCTCGTCATTGCGGCAAAATCCTCGTCTTCGAACAACAACTGCCCAAGCGGGTCTGAAGCGTGACCATCAAAACCGGATGAGATTATTACCAGGTCGGGATCAAATTCGATGTCTTCGATCGCGGCCTCGAAAAGCCTCACATTTACATCCCGCGGAGTATACGCCTTCACCGGCACATTAAGGGTCGTTCCCCTCCCTCTTCCGTAACCGGTTTCTCCGCGTGCGCCTGTTCCCGGGTACCACGGATACTGATGCATCGACATGAAAAACACTGAAGGATCGTCGTAAAAGATCCCCTGGGTTCCGTTTCCGTGATGGACGTCCCAGTCGAATATTGCCACTTTGCCCACATCCTTAAACTTGTTTTGAGCGTATTTCGCACCAACAGCCACGTTGTTGAACAAGCAGAACCCCATCGCGTTTTCGGCGGTAGCGTGATGCCCCGGAGGTCTCACAGCTGCAAAGGCGTTCGGGGCGTCTCCTGCAATGACAGCATCGACCGCATCGCAAACCGCTCCCGCGGCACACAATGCAGCTTCGAACGACCGCATAGATATCATGGTGTCGTTATCAAGGGCTTCGATTCCGCTCTCGAACGCCGTCTCTACGCGTTTGAAGTGCTCGCTTGAGTGAGCGGCTTTTATCAGTCCCTTCGACGCCGGTTTGGAATCGATCTTCTGAAGCTCATTCCAGAGATTCGCGTCGTCCTTTACAGCACCCACAACTGCGCTGTACCGGGCTGCCGTCTCCGGATGTCCCGGGCCCGTGTCGTGCTTTACAAAAATGTCGTTCGAAACAAATGCGGTTTTCACAAAACAAGTATCCCAGAATGAATGCTCGGCGTACAAGCATCAACAGGTGAAACTCTCTCGACAATCGTTTATATTGACAGCCATGCCTGTCCAAACTATCGAGATCATCGATTCGCATACCGCAGGTGAACCGACTCGAGTTGTTCTCGGGGGTTTTCCGTCACTCAACGGAACATCGGTGGCGGAGCTTCTGAGCGACTTCCGGAGCAACCATGACCAACTTAGAACAGGGATCCTTTGCGAACCAAGAGGATTCCCTGCGATGGTAGGAGCTTTGCTCTGCGAGCCCGACAAACCTGATAGCGAAGCGGGTATTGTGTTTTTCAATAATGGCGGCTACCTGGGAATGTGCGGACATGGAACGATCGGTGTAGTAAAAACTTTGGAATACCTAGGCCGTTTGAATTCAAAACAGGTGAAGCTGGACACGGTTGCGGGCACTGTAACCGCGAGAATTAATGACGACGGCTCAGTGTCGGTTCAAAACGTTGAAAGTTACCGTCACAGGAAAGACGTCGAAGTTGAAGTTGCGGGTGAGGGCAGTTTCCGCGGCGACGTTGCGTGGGGAGGCAATTGGTTCTTCCTAGTTCGAGACTACACGGGGCCGATCGGAATGGGTCACCTGAAAGGGCTCACGCGAATCTCCGGTTTAATCCTCCAAGCACTTGATGCACAGGGAGTTACAGGAGCGGATGGTACGGTGATCGACCACGTTGAGCTCTTTTCTGACTCAGATATGGCAGACAGTAAGAATTTCGTACTCTGCCCCGGAGGTGAGTATGACCGAAGTCCATGCGGGACCGGTACGAGTGCGAAGCTCGCGTGCCTTGCCGCCGACGGAGTCCTCCCTGAGGGTGCATCATGGACGCAAGAGAGCGTCACCGGAAGCGTATTTGAAGCAAGCTACACGAATAGCGGGATTGGTGTTGTACCAACAATAACAGGATCGGCCTACATCACAGCCGAGAGCAAACTCGTTTTTGCCGATGATGATCCATTTGTTTACGGAATCAGATGAAGAGCTTTGACGCGGTTATCATTGGTGGCGGGATCGTCGGGACTGCGTGCGCCTACCGGCTTTCGCAGGCAGGACTATCCGTTGCGTTGATCGAAAAGCGGTTTATTTCAGCCGGAGTCACTTCCGCAGGTATGGGACACATCCTCGTGATGGACGATAGCGAAGCGCAAGTGGCTCTGACGAGTCGGTCCAGAGAAATCTGGCGGGAATTGTCCGGAGACCTTCCGGACATCTGCGAGTTTGAGAACTGCGGAACATTATGGGTAGCATCAAACGAAGATGAATTGGAGGAGGCAGTTAAAAAAGAGTCGTTCTACCGGAAGAAAGGAATCCATGCAAAGGTTGTTGATAGTGAAGAGTTAAGACGACTTGAACCTGCACTTTCTGAGGAACTGGCGGGTGGACTGCGCGTCGAAGATGACTGTGTTGTCTATCAACCGGCGGCCGCACGTTTCTTCGCTTCGGAGGCAAAACGAATGGGTGCGGTTCTCATTGAAAACGATTGTGGAGAAAAGCTTGTCGATAGCAGCCTTACCCTTT
>JABDKD010000202.1 GCA_013003215.1 Pyrinomonadaceae bacterium | reverse complement strand
AGCGCCACCCCCAAGCGCAGCGCCACCCCGAAGCTCAGCGCCACCCCCAAGCGTCGCGCCACCCCCAAGCCGCAGGCGAAACCTGTTCAAAGTGCCTTAAATTCTCTCAAATATTGTGCTTTAATAGTTCCCTATGTCTCAAGACTGTTTGTTTTGCAAGATCGTTGCGGGGGACATTCCGTCCGAACTCATCCATGAAGATGAGCACTGTGTGGCTTTTAACGATATAAGCCCGCAGGCGCCTACCCATATTCTGGTAATTCCCCGAAAACACATTGAGTCGATGGATGATTCTTCAACCAACGACTCAGAGCTGTTGGGTCATCTATTACTTACGGCAGCAAAAATTGCCAGAGACAAAGGATTTGCAGAAAACGGTTACAGAACCGTCATCAATACGAATGAAGACGGAGGCCAGACCGTCTTCCATCTTCACGTTCATTTATTAGGAGGAAGAAAGTTTATCTTTCCCCCCGGGTAAGCAGTTGTTATGTACCGGAAGTATTTATTAATCATTGTGTCAGTAGCCTTATTTGGAGCATGCGGAACAGGAGTTGCCGAGACGACGGAAACGCCGGATTCGAACGCGAATGTTGACGCGGAAGCTCCTGAAACGACCGAAGCAGAGAGTACGGACGAAGAAGTCCCGGATTTTGACGATGCCGAAAAAGCGTTGAAAAGCGGAATAGCATATTTGGACGAGAACAAGATTGCCAAGGCGATTGAAGCCTTGGAGCAGGCTGTTGAAATAGACGAAGATTTGGCCGATGCACATTTTCAGCTCGGCGTAGCCTTGTCATTAAAAGAATCAGAGGAAGAACAAAGAGTCTCTGATGAAATTGACCCGGATGAAGATTCCTCGAGTTCGGCAAAAAGCGCGAAAGAAGAAGAAAAGGAATCCGACGCTGCCTTTAAGAATGCGATCAAAGCTTACAAAAAGCTCATAGCAAAAGACCGAAAGGACCATAGGGCGCAATACAACCTGGGTCGTTCCTATATGAAGCTTTATGAGGACAAGGACGCGAGGAAGGCGCTTGAGAGAGCAGTCAAACTAAATGGCGAAGATGTCGAGTACCGCACAGAGCTGGGTTCCGTCCTGATACGACTTGCGCAGTATCCGGCCGCGATCAAGCAACTTGAGAAAGCTCTTGAGCTGGACGATTTGAATTACAGGGCCGAGGATATGCTCGCGAAGGCAAAGGCCGGCAGGAAACGTGTGAATCACGTTCAAAAGCCAAAAACCCGAAAGTCTTCCGGCAGTTCGAACTCTTCAGCCAAGAAGAACACCTCTTCTAACTCAAATTCAATCACTTCGAGACCCAGAAAGGTTGACGCGCCGCCGCCGCCAAAACCAAAGAAGCCGGAGTCGAAGAAACCGAAGGCGTGAGGGGTGGCGCTTCGCTTGGGGATGTCGCCTGCGGCTTGGGGGTGTCGCTGACGCTTGGGGGTGTCGCTGACGCTTGGGGGTGAGCAGAAGCTGCGGGATGGCGCTGACGCTTGGGGAGTTGGGTTGACCTGAATGATAAAATCAACTTACTTCACATAAAGGAACAATCGAATTATGAACGATCGACCTCACCGCGATCGCCGCCCAGTCAAGAGCTTTCGGGATCTTCAAGTTTGGCAAAAAAGTAACGACCTTGTAGAAGATATTTACAGACTCACGCGTAATTATCCTGATACTGAGAGGTTCGGACTAATCTCTCAAATGAGACGAGCGAGTGTCTCGGTCTCTTCAAATATTGCTGAAGGTCATGCGAGACACACAACCGGAGAATTCATTCGGTCGGTCGGCAACGCTGAAGGTTCACTCGCTGAACTTGAGACCCAATTAATTCTTTCAAAAAGGTTAATGTTCTGTGAAGAAGCCCGCTTTAAAATGTTACTTGGCGATATGGGGCGCATTCGGAGGATGCTATTTGCGCTTCGGAAAAGTCTCTTGAAAAGAAAGAGAAAAGAGAAATGAACTCTCCAAGCAACGCGCCACCCCTCATCTCGTAGCGAAGCGACACCCCCTAGCGAAGCGACACCTCCTAGCGAAGCGACACCTCCTAGCGAAGCGCCACCCCGCAGCTCCGCTGCACACCCCCAAGCGCAGCGCCATCCCGCCATCCCAACCGTGCATCGTTATAACCCACCTGCACCTGCTACTGTGTCAACTTGACATTGTCGGACTTTTGAGCGACAAATAGACTCAACGTATTGCTATGTTTTGTAAATACAACATTTAAGCCCCCATGAAAATTGAATTAGATAGTCCACAGTCCCTTTCACTTGAACGAAAGATCAAGATGCACGAAGCTCGTGAGGCGATTATTGACCGCCTCGCGCAGGATTTACCTACAAATATCGAACTTGAGAGGTTCCTGCGGGTCGTCGTTTCGGAAATCGGCCGCATGATGCAGGCGGACCGGTGTGATCTTATTCAGCTGACCGAAGACAACGAACTTCAGATCAGCCATGAGTGGCGCGCGGACGACGATATTCCTTCGAGCGAAGGCACGAGGATACCGGTAAACGCCGAGAAATTATCGGAGCATTTTGACCTTACAAAACCGATCGTCGTCAACGACACTTCCAAGGCAAAGGACCCGAAGGTCCGCATGTTGGCAAAAGCGCTCGAAACAAGGTCGCTGCTGGTACTCCCAATCGTCTTAAATAAAAAGGTCATCGGCCTTCTGGGTTTGCATGACACAAACGACCCGCGTGAATGGCTTCACGAAGAGATCGCTTTTTTGGAATCGATAGCAAGCCAGTTGGCGATCGGTTACCAGTACACAAGCCTTTATGTAAACCAGGAAAGGGAATCCAAACGGACCAATGCTCTCCTGGAGATAGCGAATACCCTGAACTCCCATTCGGATTTCAAGATCGTCTCCGAACGCGTTCTCGAACGAGCGGTAGAGCTCGTCGCCTCAGATTACGGCGCATTGGGTGTGCTTGACCAATCTGAGAAAAAAATCTCACTTCAGTCATTCAAAATGAACCAGGGGAAAGAACCGAACAAGGTTCTAAAGATGATCGAAGAACATGGACCGGCGCTCGATCTCGAACCTTTTCCGGCCCTGGCCGACATCCTCAAAGAAGGAAAGACACTGCGGCTCCTTGACGGCGAACTTCCCCTTCCAATCAAGCTTATTTTTAATTCGCAGTTCGGCGGAAAAGCCGCGTTGGTAGCCCCGGTAAGAGTTGGTGGACAGGCATTCGGTCTGCTCGGTTTTGTTTGGAGCGAGCTGATCGAGTTCGACGATCACGACGTCGCTCTTGTTGAAGGTATTGCCGACCAGATAGGTACGGCACTCGAACGCGATAAACTCTCGGCCGAGATCATGCGTTTGAAGTCTGAACTCGACGAAAAGAACAAAAGCGAGATTATCGGCCAGGCGCCGAACGTAAGTCGTGCAATCGAACTTGCTCTCAACGTCGCAGACACGAACACGACCGTGCTCATTCAAGGCGAATCAGGAACCGGAAAGGAACTTATAGCAAACCTCATCCATTACAATTCGGGTCGAGAGACCAATCCTTACGTAAAGATAAACTGCGGTGCGATCCCGGAAACTCTACTCGAATCCGAGTTGTTTGGTCATGAGAAAGGCGCGTTTACGGACGCCCGGGCTACAAGAAAGGGACGCTTTGAAGAAGCTGACGGAGGAACACTGTTCCTCGATGAGATAGGTGAGATGAGTATGCCTGCCCAGGTAAAACTGCTCCGGGTCCTGCAGGAAGGTGAGTTCATGAGGATCGGTGGCAGCGAGACAATCAAGGTCGACGTACGGGTTCTCGCGGCCTCAAATATCGATCTCGAAAAGGCGGTCGATGATGAACGCTTCCGAAAGGATCTCTATTACCGTCTGTCTGTTTTCCCGATCGTAGTACCGCCTCTGCGCGAAAGACGCGAGGACATACACTTGCTGGTTTTCCACTTCCTTGAACTCTACAAAGAGAAGTCGGGTCGCTTTGTCTCGGGAATCTCAAAAGAGGCACTGCGTGCACTCGTGAATTATGAGTGGAGCGGAAATGTGCGAGAGCTTGAGAATGCGATCGAGCGTGCAGTGATCATCGCTTCGGGCCGGCAGATCGAACTCGAGGATCTTCCCTCGGCGATCAGCGGGAAGGCGTTCGAAATGGATGCGCGGGCGAAAGAAGAAAGAGCTCGGGCGGCAAGCGAGGGTCGTTCCATCGGGATAGAACTCGAACTTCCCGCGGCTATGAACGAGGTCGAAGAGGCAGTCATCAAGGCAACCCTGGACTACACGGATGGTGACAAATCGCGCGCCTCGCGTCTGCTCCACATCGGTAGAAAGACACTGTATAGAAAATTAGGGCAGTACGACGAGAAGAAGAAGACGAAGGCTGCAAATGGCGACGGTTGATCCAGCGATTCTAGCTTTGTTCTTCGGTCTTGCCGTCGGACTCTTGATCCTTGGCATAATTGAGGTCTTTGTGCTTCGGGGTCTAAAGATCGCCGAAAGCCCGAAGCACATTCTGTACCCGGTTATTGCGAACATCCTTACATTATTAAAAGCGCTGAAAGCGCGGCGGGAACATAGCCAGTCGCAAGGCCGTCAGGCCACAGCATCTGGAAAGGGAACCCAGACAGGAATTTAAGCCCTGAAGGGGCCTTCCGAGGTTCAAAGTTCAAGGTTCAAGG
>JABDKD010000191.1 GCA_013003215.1 Pyrinomonadaceae bacterium | reverse complement strand
CTACGACGTTGGTTCAATCGGCGAAACTTGAATCAATCAATCTTTGGAAACAACTGAATAGAGAAAGGATCGATATTGCCAGACGCTACGCGGCGGCTTTTGGTTAGAGCGGATAGAAGGCTTACTGGAATTAGTCTCGTTTCTGGGATAACTTCCTCATTTTTTTATCAGATTCCTTCACGTTGCACACCATAGACAGACTAGAAAGGAACAAGTCAGGCTAATTGAGCCCACTACTCACAAGACTAAGTATTAAAAATACAGAAGTTAAAATGGAGCCGGTGAACGGACTTGAACCGCCGACCTGATGATTACAAATCAACTGCTCTACCAACTGAGCTACACCGGCTCACCCTTGCATAACAACCGCCGGGCGGCGGTAAGGCGGGGAATGTGGTCCCGCCAAACAAGAATCGAAATATTACCGAACCCAACGGATTTCCGCAAGCGGAAACCACGTTGGTTTAAGGTTCAATGTTCAAAGTTCAAGGTCGTTGCCGCTGTATTGCGTGCAACGGTTCAGATTTCAGCTTGGACGTGACGATTCAAACGTTGAACGTAGAACATTGAACCTTGAACTCTATTTAGTGTTAAACAATGTAAAAAATTATTGCATTTCGTTGTTAATCACGGTAAACTTCTATTAACCGTGCGGAAAAGCGCGGCCCTTCAGTATTTACTATTAATGGGCCAACCGGCCCGACAGAAAAATCTTCGTATCTCTAGCACAAGGAGACCATCCGTGAAATTTCAAAGAATTCTTGCAGCGCTCGTAGGCGCTATCATGTTGACAGCATTGGCTGTTACAGCCTCCGCCCAGCTACCGCAAAACGACCCGAATAAGAAGATCGAGAACTCGACTCTCGTATTCAGGGAAAAAGAAGCTGAAAAAATGCCGATCGTAGCCGGCAGCAACCTGTATTGCGCAGGATACATACAAAAAGGCAATATCTCCGCGAATATCGAGATTGTCGGCGCGGACGACGAAAAAGATCAACACATCTACGCCGAAGGCGATTACCTATATATCAACGCTGGTTCGAACAACGGCGTTAAGAAAGGTGACATGTATTCCGTGATCCGACCACGTGGCAAAGTTAAGTCCAACTGGACCGATAAGGGCAGCCTGGGAATCTTTGTTCAGGAAGTCGGCGCGCTCGAGGTGGTCAATGTGAAGCCCGAGGTTGCTGTCGCAAGAGTGAAGGCAAACTGCAGCGTCATTCTCTTTGGCGACCTGGTCAAGCCGCTCGTGAAACGCACCAGCCCGATGTTCCAAAAGCGCGGTCCTCTGGATCTATTCAAGGACTCTTCCGGGAAGGCCAGCGGGAATATAGTTATGGCGCGTGACGGAGCTGAGCTGCTCGGCCGCGAGATGATCGTTTATATCGATCTCGGCCGCGAGGACAATGTGAAAGTAGGTGATTATCTTACGATCTACAGGCCCCTCGGTACCGGAAACATCTATTCAAAGGTTACAAAGGAAAGCAGTCTCGATAACAAAGAAGATGGTTATGAGAGCAGACGCTACAGAGGCGGACACTTCTCGAACCAGACCACCCGTAAGAAGGGCTCCGAAGCCGGCGGGAGTACGGTAACGACCGAAGGCGCTAAGAGCCGCAGGCCGAACGGACTCCGAAAGGTACTCGGTGAAATGGTTATCCTGAATGTTATGGAATCTACCGCGACCGCGGTTATCGTGAGGGCAGCCTCCGAAATCCACACCGGAGACCGTGTCGAGGTTCAATAATAAGCAGCCAGTCGGACTCACAGGGCTTTGCTGCGAAAACCCGGGTTTGGTCCCATTTCATTCAAAATCTCATCGAATAGAATCCCTATGCGACTCAATTTTGAATAAAATCTGCCTCAAACCCGACTTCTCTCGCGACAACCCCTGAAGTCCGACAGACTGCTAGTCACTGACAGTTTCCTTGTTAAGGGCGGCCCCTTCGGCCGCCTTTTTTCTTTTGTTCTCTTCGTAGAAGAACCTGAAATACCCGTACATCGACCAGATCGCCGTCAGTACAGCCATCCAGAGTGCTCCGCGGCCGACTAGGTACCCGAATACCTTCCAGTCGTTGGTAGTCAGATCTAATGTGAGAAGGTTCGCAAACGCGGTCCTGACCTCAGCAACTTCCCAGAAAACCGCAGGGATCTTCCAGCCGAGGTTCGATACCGGCGGCGGCGAGTTCGCGCCGGCAACCAAAAGCGCTACGATAGCGATGCACTGAAACCACATCTTGATCTTGCCGACGCTTTGAGCTGAGATCACGATGCCTTCCGATGCCGCGACGGATCTAAGACCGGTTACCACAAACTCTCTACCGAGTATCACTACGACGGCCCATGCGGGCGCTAAGTTCTTTTCTACCAATACTATAAGCACTGCTGATACAAGCAGCTTGTCGGCGATGGGATCCAGAAGCGCGCCAACCTTTGAGACTTGTTTGCGCCTTCGCGCAATATGGCCGTCGAGTATGTCCGTTAGGGAAGCGATCAGAAAAATCGCAATTGCGAGCACATAACTGGAAACGCCAAACCACTCCTCGGCGTACGGCGTCAGGAGTACGACAACAAGAAGCGGGACCAGGAAAATCCTGCCGAGAGTAAGGTAATTGGGTAAATTCACTGCGTTGATTATCCGTCAGAACTGAAGAAGTTCCAAGTTTCAAGTTTCAAGTTTCAAGTTCCAGGTTCCAAGTTCCAAGTTCCAAGTGCCAAGCTCAGGAATCGACCCCGCCAAATCTCGTATATTGGTCAAAAAAAGTTCCAAGTCTGATTCAACAAACTTGGAACTTGAAACTTGAAACCTGGAACTTACTTACTGCATAAACCCAAGATTCGTATTCGTAAACGAACCGATATTCGGGAATACCGACGGCATATCGTTTTCAGGGAGTCCGAACCATCTGGCGACGGTGGCCGCGTACTGCTCGACCGATGTCGTCGGTATCCAGCGACCGCGCGCATTGTTCGAACTAAACGTTGCGTCATCCGGACCATCAATAATCAGGTTCGGGAACGGCGTTCCGTTTGAAGTGTTCTCTCCGTAGAAGTCTCCGCCGTTCACGGAATCGCCAACAACGAACAGGTGATTGCCCCAACCGTGATCGGAACCCACGTTTCCGCCTGATCCGGCAGGATCCATCGTTCGACCGAAGTCGGTCATCAGGAAGACAGTGACGTCGTTCGCCATGCCCTGTACAACCATTTCGTCATAAAACGCCCTGACAGCCTGCGAAACCTCTGTTAAACGGTTCGTTTGATTAGTCAGCTGACCGTTGTGTGTATCAAACCCGCCGCGCTCTGTATAGAAGACCTGTCTTGTCACACTAAGATCGCCGCTCTTCTTAATAAGTCGTGCAACCTGATGAAGCTGTTCCCCGATACTTGTGTTCGGGAAATTCACGGTGACTTCCTCAAACGTGGCGAGCGCAGAATTTGCCTCGATGGCGGCATCCGTTACATTGCTCGCTGCCGCTACATAATCATTGCTAAGGTCCATGCCGCGCAGATCGTTGTAAGCCTGGAACCTCGCCTGTGATATCGCATCGTCGCCAAAACCGATCGGGTTCAATACCTCGTCAAGCCCGGTATCCGAGTCCGCAATCGCGAGTGGTTGTGTTGACTGGCCCGCGGTAAAGAGAGCAGCGCCGTCAATCGAAGTCACCATTGGGATCAGTCCGCTCGGATTACTTCCGGGCGTCATTTGGTCGGAGATTCTTCCGCCCCAGCCGGAGAACGAGAAAGTGTCGCTCCTGCCCGCCTGGAACTGGTTTACCTGGTCCAGGTGGGAGAAAAGCTGCGACGGCTTTATCACCGAATTGTTTTGATACTCGGTTTTTGTCATCGGCGCGACAAGTGTGCCGACGTTCATTGCCCAGGCGAGTTTTCCGGTTCCCCAGAGCTCGTGCAATCCGTTGTTTCCACCGGTTTGCGGCCCAAACGCCGGGTTCATTCCATACTGAAGATTACCCATCCTGGGAACCGTAATCGGCAGCAGGGAAGCCTGTGAAAGAGCGAGTCCGGCAGCCGAACGCGAAGCAGCGTAATCACTGTAATTGCTCACACTTGAATCGTTGTGGTTCGGAACAATGGTGTTGTTGCCGTCATTTCCGCCGCCAAGGAAAACGCATACAATTGCTTTGTATCCACTCCCGCCAAGACTTCCTTTCCGCTCACCCATCTTCTGCGCCAACGCCGTCATCCGGCCAAAGTGCTGAACCTGCGTGGCCAGCGTGACCATTCCCAGAGAGCAACCGGCTTTCTTTATAAACTTTCTTCTTGATTCTTTCATTACGTTTACCTCTGAACTTGGTACTGCGAGGAACTCGCTATAAGGAACAATGCGGTTCGTGCCCTAAAGTCATTCTCTGACGAAGGGATGGTTAGCATCGCGGTTAATATCGCTTGCCGCATTTCGGGCGACATCGTGCTGTGCATCATCTTTCGATCAAGATGATCCATCAGCTCGTTGCCGGTAGCGTCGTTCGCCGACATCTGAATGAGGTCGTCGATATTGATCGACGTCCCCGCCGTAATCAGCGGCGGATTCCTCGTGTCGACCTCGAGCGGTACAAACGCCATTATGGTCGCAGCATCAGTACGTGCGATGGAAGATCCCGTATTCATGATCCCGAATTCGGGTGCGAGCAGAGAAGTGCCGGGCACAACATAATTCGGCGTGTAGTAGTTGAATACGGTATTCGCATAAAACGGAAGCTGACTCATCGACTGAGGCAGTTGCCAGACGACGCCGTCGCTCGGTCCGTTGCCGGCCTCATTCACGACGTTGAAGTGTCGGTAGAAGTTGGTAACCAATTGAACCGGTTCGCGGAGTTTTCCAAATTGAGGGTCGGTTTTTTCATCGCCGCGAGCCTCAGGATCAAGCAGGATCGCTCGTACAACCTCTTTCAGGTCACCCCTGACCCCGAACCCGTTATCGTTGAACTTAGCGGCGACACGGCCAATATAGGCAGGTGTCGGATCGCTGGTCACGAGATGCTGGATTAGGAACTTGCTCACAAACGGACCGACATTCGGGTGATGGAAGATGTTGTCGAGCGCTAGATCCAGCTCGACATTTCCGTCTAATCCGGCCGCAATATTTTCATTTACCGCGTTCGGGTAACTCAAAAGGGTTTTTGCGGAATCATCGTGCCTGCTTTGAATCAGGACCATCGGATCCTTGAAGTTATTTGCACCGGCCGTCGAGTTCGGGCAGCCGGTGTTACAGTACGTCCAGCCTGTAAATACCTTGGTAAACGCGTTTACAGTCTGCTGGTCATAAGTCGGAATCGGGTCGTTGTTGCCATCCAGTTGAAGTGTGCCGTCCTGGTTCATCATGAACAGACCGACCGTGAACAGCTGCAGGATTTCTCTGGCGTAATTCTCGTTCGGATTGTTCTCAGTGCTCCGCACCATGTCCAGGTAGTCTCCCATCGCCGGATTCAGGGTCATGTCCTCCATTAGATCCCTAAAGTTTCCGAAGGAGTGCTGGGAAAGTATCTTGTGGTACGCGATCATGTGGCTTGATTGCCGGATCGTCTGGCCTGAAGTAACCCAAAGTTGACTCAGCGCCCAAGCGACACGATGCCGCAGCTGGGGGTCACCATAAAACGCCTCCTTGAAAAACCAGTTCATCAAGGGAATCTGCGTGTAGTGATCCCAACGGCATTGAGTGTACTCAGGGCTGTTTGTCGGGAATGGACAACCGATCTGCACGTTGTTCGGTTTAAGAGGGAACTCCGGGTATGGATTTCCCGCACTCGGATAGTCAGCAGCGAGCTGCTCAGCGAGCCACACACGGATTCCGATCCTTCTAACACGCTGGTCCAATTCCCAGGTAGGGCCAAATGTGGCCTGTTCAAGGAAACGCTTTCTGTCGCCGTCCCAACGATATGCGCCGTATTCGGTTGTAGGAATGTCGTCGTCCGCTTTCTTTTCGGACTGCGGTTCGAATTTGAGTCCACCGGTTTTACCAAAGCCCAGGAGAGCTTTGTTACTCGCCAGTCCACGCCATGTAACCTGAACTATCAAGTCACCGGTCGGAGAAGGCTGCGGCCAAAATCCGATTTCGTCTCGCAGATTCACGCGCAGGGCAAAAACAGGCTTCTTCTTATCGATCCTGTCGATCCCCGTTACGGGAAATCTGTACATGCGATTCTGTGAATCTCTGGCGATAACCCGGAATGCGTTGTGGCCTTCACCTTCCATCAGTTCAACATCGGAGACGTAGAGGATCACATCCGAATTCGGAGCAAACGCTCTCTGACTGCTCGAAACGACTGATTTGGGTGTTTTGCCTGCAAGCGATGCTACAGCACGCCCGGTAGGATTATCGGTTAACAAAACCGGTGTGGGGGAATTCGGATTAGGATCCAGCTGAGCGAAGACGCTCATTGAAAGGATCAAAATCCCGAGACAAGAGAGCAAGATATAAAAGCTCTTTTTCCTGCTGATCATATGTAAAATCTCCTTAAAAGGGCCATTCGATGGTCCGGCCCCCTGGAACCGCGGAATTTTTCGACGACAGTGTTAAAACTTGTTGTACATATACATTTATACAACTTTCAGCTCGTAAAAAACAAGGATTTATTTCTTGGGTTAAAAGGAGAGAACTCCTGAATTATATACGAACCGAACCTTTTTTTGCTAATTGTTTTGACTAATCCAAAGTAGATTTGGTCTGAAAAAATGGGACAAAAAAGGCCGGACGAAATTGATCGCCCGGCGCTAACCCTGTTAAACGTATTAGAATCAATTAGTTAACTGTTAAGGATATTCCCCATCAGAAAGTAAGCAAGATTCGGATTGTCGTGAGATCTGTCGTAACCGACCAATTCAACATAGGCTTGACCTTTCACATCGTTTTCATCTTGTGTGCCGCTGACCTTGCAGGTTCCTTCCCAGTACACGATCATCGTGGTGCCGCGGGTGTCCAGTTCCTGGTCCCTGAGCAGTGGTTCGACCCGAAGTTCAAGTCCTTCCCCGGGGACTTCTACGATCCACCCGCTAGGATATACCGCACCCGAATTCGGACTCTTCCAGTACCCTGTGGCCCGCACTTCAAAATCTTTTCTGTTCAGATTTCGGTAACTGCCTTCTCTCCCGACCAATACTCCGGATGAATAATCCGATACCTTATTTTTGCTGTCGCGAAGCTGGTAAACCATAAGGTCTGTTCCATTTTCCAGCTGAATCGAGAACCAGTCCCAGCCCTGTTGCTTCTCGGTTGGAGTCCATGTGCCGAATTCGCGGTCCATCCATGCGGAGCCGTCAAAATGCTCCGTCCTTCCCTCGAAGGTAAGGTCTCCCTCGAGTGACATCCTTGTATAGGAAAAGTATCGTGACGCCTGACCCTCGTCCTTGAACGAGACTCCATCGCCTTTCGAACCGTTTAGCACGACAGGTTTTTGCGGAGTCACGGTGGCCTCAAAAACGATATCGTCCGAAATGGAAGCGCGCATCACGTGAGAATCGCCCGATTCGCGAATCGACCAATCGCCCAAGCGCAGGTGATAGTGTTTCTCGCTTGCTGAAGCAGGAGCTTCGAGCAGGCCATTTGAACTCTTTCGGTGGGAATACTCGAATTGCCTGCCATCGATATCAGTGATCGCAAAATGAGCGAAGTAAATCGGATTGCCAAACACCCTTAGCGGAATCTGACCAAACCGGTCCAGGTCCGTGCGTCTCTTGAAAAAACAAAGCTCGAATCCGAATCGACGCCCACCCGAAGTCTTCAAATGACCGGTGTAATACCACCATTCCGTCTGAGCATTTCTGTGAGCGTACAAGTCACGAGGCAACGTGAGCGGATCGAATTCCGAACCGTCCCGCAGGGAATCGGCTTTACCCACAAACGCCTCGGCGACCTCATCAACGACCT
Organism: Pyrinomonadaceae bacterium; assembly: GCA_013003215.1. GTDB lineage: Bacteria > Acidobacteriota > Blastocatellia > Pyrinomonadales > Pyrinomonadaceae > Aridibacter. The sequence continues at coordinate 6,345 of JABDKD010000191.1, read as the reverse complement.
TGACCGGGTCGAGCGACTGCCATGCATTTGCGATCGTCTCTTGAAAATTAAAAGGTGTGAACATACTTCTCCTCCGAAATAGAGCATTCGAAAGTATGCGGGAATCGGATTCAAGTGTCGGCAGGGTACCTATCTGAGGTTGTCGACATCGACGCGCTGGATCTTAAGAACGACCCGGACGGCAGGTGCCTCGGGGTTGGTCTTTGAAGCCTTGAACGGGGCCTTCGCGGGATCTGTTTCGAACGCTCTCTGGAGTTCCTCCATGGAACGGTCGTTGTCCGGCGGATCGACGACACCGGCTATTCTGGCGAGTCCATTGCCGAATACATCTGCGACGATCACAACTTCTTCGTCCTGCATTTTGCCTCTGACGATCGACTTAGTTAGAGCGACTAAGGCTCCTGCCGGGTTGAGTTCCGGTGGAGAAGTGGCAATCGGAACGTTTCCGAATTCGGGCGGCAACTCCATTGAATCCCGCATATCTGCCGTATTCGCATTCACGAGAAGGACGGGCGCGTCGCTCATGCTTCGTGCTTCGAGGACATTCACCGACGACTGCAGTTCAGACATAAGTACGAACAGAAACGCAATCATAAACAGGGATGCGGCTACTGTTCCAATGCTGTACGGCATGAGCCAGTGCATAAGCTTTTCACGCACGGAGTCCTCGCGGGTCGCAACTGTGATAACGGGTCTTGTATTGAGTTTTTCTGATATTTGGGATTTGATCGAGACCGCAAGATCCGCGGGCAACGCGTTTGCCGAAAGCTGTCCGACTTCAAGCCTTAATGATACATATTCGCTCAACGCCTGCCTGCACAGAGGGCACGTCGGAAGATGGTCCTCGACTGCCGCGCGCTCGCTGTCCGAAAGGACGTCGTCTGCATATAAAGGAATATCTAATTGTAGTTCTTCACAATTCATCAAAGCTTCTCTTTAACTCAAATAACTCACCGACCCCGGCTGTATCCTCAAGGAATACAACGCTTGAATGGCCATTCGCGGTCCGCCGACTGACGGCGTTGCTGCTGGTCGTTTTCAAATAACCGCCTTCCGGCAACGCGACTGGCAAACTTCATTCGTAACCTTTGACCCTTTGGCACCGAATTGGTTTAGATTTATCAAAAGTAAACCGGGGCGGGTCAGTTATTTGCCTTTTGAAAGACCCGCCGGCTTTTTAAGCCGTGTGCCTTTCGTTCAAATATCAACCAGTTTCGATCGCAACTCTCGTCTGCCTCTGGCAATTCTCGATTTCACCGTTCCCATTCCTATTTCAAGGACCTGTGAGATCTCTTCGTAGGTCAAGCCTTCGATATCACACAGGACTACCGCTTCGCGGTATGTCTCAGGAAGCGCATCGATCGCTTCCAGCAGGCGGTTATGACGCTCCTTAATTAGTACGTCCTCTTCGGGGGACGGCGCGGTATCCGAGATACGGTCTGAATAACAGATCTCAGTTCCTTTCGCGGGTGCGTCGATCGATACTGTCTTATCCTTCTTTCGACGTTTCCACCAGCGGAACCTGTTTCTCGACTGATTGATCGCAATCCTGAAGAGCCATGTTCTGATCCCCGATTCGCCTCGAAACTTCGAAATCCCTTTCAAAGCCCTCAAAAACGTATCCTGGGTCAAATCGCCGGCTTCTTCCGGATCGTTCGTAATCCTGAGTAGAAGCCCGTAAACGTGGCCCCCGTAGCGATCAACAAGTGTGTCGAATGCCGCGGCGTCTCCTGCCTTTAGCTTTTCAATGAACTGCGCCTCAGCATCGGAATGGCCTGAAGCGAAACCGGTTGTTAAGCCGACTCCCTTCAATTCTTCTTCGTCAAAAGCTATTGACTTGCTGAAGATCATTAAGTGCCATCCCCATACCCAATGTTCGAGAGTTATCGAAACTGCACGTTCGCCTAATGCGAACTGATAACTTAGACACCGGATATCTCTATTTGTTCCGATGCATCAAAAAAAAGTTTTGATGCCGCCTTTTTCGCCCGAAAACCGGGCTTTTGAACCCTGTTTATACTTGCCCGGACCGCAAAATTACGCTACATTTGCTTCTTTACAAAAAAGCGCCTTGCTAATTATATAACGAATTAGAACGCTATTATTGCGCGATACATAAAATGACGATTAAGAAGAAGAAGCGCCGAAAGAAAAGAGCGCCAAAACAATACGAGCTTCCTGAAACACAGGAAGAGAAAGCCAAGGTCCAATATCGTGATGATTTTCAAACCACGGTAGGTAAGAAACTGGAGGACTTTGGCTCAAAGCTGGAAGGCAAAGGCCGTATGATCATGTACGGTATTGGTGCGCTTATTGTGCTCGCTGTAATCGCTGGTCTCTTTTATATGAGCCAGCGAAGGGCAGACAACCGAGCCCAGGCGGCGTTGGGTGAAGCCATTAAAACTTCCTCCGCACGGATTACCGACGCTCCACAGCCTCCGGATGCAATCGAAAAGGTATTCAAGACCAAAAAGGAACGGGCTGAGGCGGCAATCACTGAGCTGCAGAATGTTTCAACCACCTATGGCGGTCAATATGCGGAAAAGGCAGCCTACCTAATTGCGATCAACCGTTTGGACATCGACAGAGCCGCAGGCATTAAAGAACTCGAGGGGATCGCCACAGGGAGTACGAAAGAAGCGTCGATGGCGAAATTCGCTTTGGCCCAGACTCGGGTAGATGACGGGAAACTGGATGAAGCCGCAAAGCTCTATAGCGAACTTCTCCAGGCCGATGATCCGGTTATATCCAAAGTCACGATAAATACTGCTTTGGCCAAAATCTACGAAAAGCAGGGTAAAAAGAAAGAAGCTGTTGCAATTTATTTCGAGATCGCCAAGGCAGCTAGTGAAGCAAAGGATGCTCAGGACAAGCCGATTCCCCTGACTCAGTCCGAGACCGAGGCTAAGGCAAAGCTTGAAGAATTGGATCCGGAAAAGGCAAAAGAGATCAAAGAACCGGAACCGGCAGATCCGGGACTGCCTTCCGGCGTATTGAATTAAGTTCGTCTTTTTGACGTGATTTTCTGAAGTTTAGTTCTTACTAGCACTTTCTTTAGACCAAAGGCACCAGGGGAGTTACATTTGGCAGATATCGCCAGCAGCAACAGAGCGGAGATCTCGGCAAGTTCCGAGAACGTGTCCGAACTGATCAACGAGTCAGTTTCTGTGCGTGTCTCACCGAACAGCTATCTCGCGGGTTCTTTTCTCGCAACATTCTTTTCAGGCCTCCTTGTTTACCTACACCATGATTTGGCCGCATTGATCGTTTTCCTGAGCGGTTGGATCGTAATTCCTCTGGCTTTCTGGCGCGACCGCATCGTTTTTGACGGTCAAAGATTAATCAGGACCGGTCCGCTTCCCGCGATCTGGTCGAAGATTAACCGATCAGAGCACGTCCTCGATCTTGATGATGTCGAACAGGTGGAAACACAGGCTCTTCGGGCGCTCAAAAGGGGAGGCAGTGTTTTTTACAGGTACCGCACAACGATCGCCGGCGGTTCCGTGAACATGGTTGTTGCTTCAGGTGGTGAGAGTTATCGCCGTATGGTCAAAAGTCTTCTGCCATGCCTCAACGAGAGTCTTTTGGACAATCGGTCGATCGAGCTCAGAGATTACATGAGCGAACCGAAGGAGACTCTTCTAAAGGCGGAATTCGCGAAGGTACCATCGACTGAGGTGCTCGAGCAGACAATCCAGGATTTTGAAACGCTCAGAAATGAAAAGAAATCCAAACCGGATTTCGGTGACGAAGATATTGAAAAAGCTGACTATTTGAGAACTCTCGCAAATGAATTGCGTCTCTCCGGTTATCTACTTCAAGCTCTAGAAGTGTTCCGCCGGGCATTGTTCCTGAATCCGAGGGACGGCTGGCTTCTGTTCGAGTTCGCCAGGTGTCTTCATTCGTTTGCGGGTGCGGAAAAGAACTCCCGTATCGAAAAGCGGGCACTGGCGGTGATGAGGCTCGCTGAGAAACGGGCCGGCAACGATACAAGCCTGTTGGAGAGGCTTGGCGAAAGCTATTTCCAGTACGGTGATTGGGAAAGGGCTTCACTGGTATTCAAGCGCACGATTGCCAAGGCGGAGACGAGTTTTCGTTCATTGCGGGGTATGGCGGAGATTTCTCTGCGGGAAGGCAAGATCGCTCACGTTATTCATCATTTCAGTTCGGCGAACAGGATCGCTGAGATCCCTTCTTTGAGGCGTTGGACCCAGGCCGAGACGGATTATTTCTCAAAATTGAACGACGATGAAGACTATCTAGATATGGAAGTCAGCCGGGTGAATCTCCTTGATTCGCTCGAACGCGCAAAGAGGACCGCGCTTCGAATATCGCTCTTGGGTCTGCCTGCGATACTCATTGGAGTTGTAGGGGATGTGAGCCTGGTTTCTAACATCGGATGGGCGGTTTCTGCGACATCGCTCGTAATTTGGACAGGGATCATCATCAGCCGCAACATCCTTTCCGAGCGGATTCCTGTCGACGCGACAGAGTAAATCAAATCTAAAAACAGGAAGAGGCTTAGAGGCGTGCTTTTGGACGGTATTAGGATGTCTCTAGAGATGAAATAGAGAATTATTCGTAGGTTCCGGGTACCAGACATCCTGTAAAATCGGATAATTCAAGCCGCGTATGCGGCGAACTGATCGTAGCCGTGGTTTTCAAACCACCGGAAGATGCGCAAACAGGGTTTTTGCGCCGCGTTAGCGACGCTTGATTTCAATTGTCGCTGACGCGACAAAACATAAAATTGCCGATTCCCGTGGACTCAAGTCCACGGCTACGATCAGTTCGTCACTACGTGACATTATTCGACAGAGCACATATCTCGCTTTATCGGCAAATCAGGCTCCGGTTTTTGAGATCTTGTTCCATCCTTTTCAGCTATAGAATAGCGGTGGACTCAGAAAAAGACCTGGAAACCGCTCCTACCCAGCTATTGAGACCTCCTATCTAAACGAATCGAGGTTTAGGTGTTTTGAAAGCACAAATCACCCCGCTAAGAGTCTGACTCTAAACGGGGTGGTGTTTTCAGACGAATATCTCCAAAAAACTTAATGTGCGTACAACCGCTTACTCGGACGGGGCCTTCTTCGCTCTACTTTTCTTGGGTGTCGCTGTTTTCTTGGCCGTCGTTTTTCGTGCTCTTGTCTTTTTCGGAGCTGCCGGTCTTGGGTTGAGCATTGCATCCCATCTATAACTCGGCTTGGTTTTTCGTTTCGGCAATTCGTTGATGATGAAGTTCGTCAACGCATCTACGATCCAGCGGTGATTGTATTCACCCACCGAAGCGAGTTCCGCATCAGGAGCCGGGTTCATGAAATCGATCGCGTACGGAACGCCGTCCTTGATGGCAAACTCGACCGTGTTCAAGTCGTAGCCCAATGCCTTACAGATCGTTCGAACATCTTTTTCTACTCGTTTCTTGAGTTTTGGCTCAAGGTAGTCCGGATTTGGAACATATTGTTCACCCGAAAGATATGGCTTTGTCGGATCATAAGGCATGATTAGCACGTTCTTCTGGCCGACGCAGTAACAACGTACGAACTGGTCGAAGTCAATTCCTTCCTGCAGCGTCATACACAATTCGCCCGTCTGATTGTATTCGTAAAGAAGTTGTTCCAACGACTCAATTTTCGAGACGTTCTTCCATCCGCCGCCGTCAAACGGTTTCAAAAACGCGGGCAAGCCCGTGTACTCAACGATTCCTTCCCAATCCACCGGGAATTCAAGGTTTCTTAACGAATCACTGTTGATGTCTTCAATATAGGAGTGCTGAGGAAGAAGAACGGTCTTGGGGATCGCAACACCCAGTTTTGAAGCGAGCGCAAAATTGAAGAATTTATCATCAGCGGACCACCAAAACGGGTTGTTGATGATGTGTGTTCCTTCGAGCGCGAATCTTTTGAGCGTCGCACGGTAGTACGGTACTTCATGGGAAATGCGGTCGATGATCACGTCATACTTCTTCGGTTCGTCAAGACGAACCCCTCCGACGGTAACCAGCTCCGCCTCTACCTTGCCTTTTCCGGCTTCGTTCAGACTATTTATGATGGCCTCGGGAAACGTAACTTCTCGGCCAACAAGTATTCCAACTTTCATTTTCAATATCCTCTTTCTTATCGATAGGTTATAAATCTTATCTTGTTAACAATAGGGTAGAATATCATCGAATTTCGGCCTTGAAAAGCGACGAGGCAACCGAAATTATTGCCGCGGATCAACGCAGATAAAAACGGATCGGTGGTAGCCACGAAATACACGAAAACACAAAATTCAAAAACAGGGATGAAGGGGATTAACGGGATGGGTCCGGATCATTTCGTCTCCGTGTCTCTGTGACCT
>JABDKD010000150.1 GCA_013003215.1 Pyrinomonadaceae bacterium | reverse complement strand
TGCAGCTTCAGTCGGTACGCCGATCGTTTTTATCGTGGGCAGCAATGGTCAGACCAGGTTTCATCCCGTCGTGGAATATTCTCTAATCATCGAAACAGACGATATTGATAAATTCGAGATCGACTCGGTAATGGAAGCGATTGATTACTTCGTTCAAAAGGAAAGAAAGAACTAAAGATCTAACTGCATGTCTCTCAAATACGTTCCATATTCCCTTGAGCTAAAGGAGCCGTTCGGTACGGCGCATGGAACGCGTACACATACTGACGGGATGGTTGTCGCGATCGAGTCCGATGGGCTAACGGGTTATGGCGAGGTTTTCATGCCTCCCTACTATTCCGAGAATCAAGAATCAATGGCGTTGTATTTTGACTCCGTCGATGTTTCAAAGCTCCTTCGCACGGAATCACTGGCTGACCGACTCGCCTACGTACGGTCTCTTGGCCCCCGGGATTATGGTGCGAAAGCGGCTTTGGATATTGCCTTGCACGATCTCGATGGGAAGCGCATTGAAGAGCCGGTCGCGACGAGATACTCAACGGACGAAAGACGCACGAGTTATTCCACGAGTTTTACGATCGGTGTAGATACGGTTTCGACAATGGTTCGAAAAGCAAGGGAAGCGAAGGGATTCAAGTCGCTCAAGATCAAGTTGGACGGGAAACAGGACATTCGTGTAATTGAAGCAATCAAGGAAGTTACCGATCAAGAACTTTTGGTCGACGCAAATCAGGGTTGGTCTGATCTCGATGAGGCTTTAGAAACCGCCCATCGACTAATCGATCTTGGCGTCGGGCTAATTGAGCAGCCATTCAAGCAGGGTGAGCATGAAAAAGTGGGTGCGCTCGCGGCAAGGTGTGCGGTACCGGTCGTAGCGGATGAGGATATTCAGACAATTGAAGACATCGATCGCTTGGCGGCGTTTTACGATGGGATCAATGTGAAACTGATGAAAGCCGGGGGGATAAAACCGGCGGTCAAGATGATCAGCCGGGCGCGGGAAAAAGGCCTGAAGGTTCTGATCGGCTGCATGACGGAAAGCTCAATCGGAATCTCCGCGGCGGCTCAGGTCGCGCATCTGGCTGATTGGCTGGATCTTGACGGAAACCTTCTCATCAAGAATGATACGTGCACCGCAGTTCAGACAGTTGACGGCTACCTTGTGCTTTCTGAAGCACCGGGAATTGGAATTACTGATGATTCAAATCTGATCAGAATCTTTAATTGACCCTTTAAATTATGGAACCTCTATTCACGAACGATGCTGTAGTTTTTGGCCTCCTGATGCTGATTCTTGGGCTCGTATTTTACACGGCTAGTCTTGAAGAGGGTTTGTGGCCAAAGATCTACAAGTTCGTACCAACTCTTCTGCTCTGTTACTTCATTCCGGCACTAATGCATTGGCCGTTTGGGTTGATAGCATCGAATTGGTTCTCACCGGATATCGTGCAATTTGCGTCCGGCCTGGGGGTCGTAATTCCCGAAGGCGCAACGTTCAATGAGATTTCGACGCTGCTTTCAAAAGCGGGAGCAAAGAAGGCTGATTATGAAGGCATGATGGGTTCATCGAATCTGTATTTCGTTGCATCCAGGTATCTTCTTCCCGCCTGTTTGATTCTTTTATGTATCAGTATCGACCTCAAAGGGATCCTGAACCTCGGTCCGAAAGCTTTGATCATGTTCTTTACCGCCACAACCGGGATCATAATTGGTGGGCCGATCGCAGTATTGGTGGTCATGTACCTTTTCCCGGGTTTGATAGCGGTAACGCCGGATGAACTCTGGCGGGGTCTTTCGACGGTCGCTGGAAGCTGGATCGGCGGCGGTGCGAACCAGGCCGCGATGAAGGAAATCTTCGAAGTCGATGACAATCTCTTTGGCACGATGTTGATTGTTGATCTGGTTGTCGGAAACATCTGGATGGGATTCGTACTCTATGGCGCGAGCATCACACAAAAGCTCGATTCATGGCTGAAGGCTGATGTCTCATCTATCGAGAAGCTCAAGGAGAGAGTTGAAAATTTCCGGGCGGGGATCGAGAAGATTCCGACCGCGACCGATACATTCATTCTCATGGGCGTGGCGTTCTTCGGCGTCGGGCTGTCCCATTTTCTTTCCGATGTGATTACCCCATTCATGGGTAATTACGTCGAGTCTTTGAAAGCCGTGCGGCTTGAGTCACTGGCGTCGGGATTCTTCTGGCTTATCGTTGCATCCACGACCTTCGGGGTAATTCTCTCTTTCACGAGGGCGAGGAATCTTGAAGGGGTCGGGGCGTCGAGGTGGGGAACCATCTTTATCTTTATTTTAGTCGCGACGATTGGAATGAAGATGAACCTGCTCGAGGTGATCAATAACCTCACGCTCTTCGGCATCGGGATTGTGTGGATGCTTGTTCACGTTGTGCTGCTGCTGATCGTTGCGAAAATCATCAAGGCGCCATTCTTTTTTGTTGCGGTTGGGAGCCAGGCAAATGTCGGCGGAGCAGCCTCGGCACCGGTTGTCGCTTCAGCATTCAGTCCGGCTCTCGCTCCGGTCGGTGTCCTGATGGCAGTCCTGGGATATGCATTGGGAACCTATGGCGCGATTGTTTGCGCCTACCTGATGCAGGCGGCCGCCACCTAAGGCTGACGCTCGTTTAGGATTATTACGTTGGCCTCCATCGATTTTTTCGATGGACCGCGATACTTTGATACGCATAAGATTCGTACCGGTCGAGTAAGTCCCGTTCCGTTGGGAACTCGATCATCACGTTCTGTTCTAAAGGCCATTTTCCTTCCAATTCCGTTACCGATTCATCGACCGCGATCACACGAACCTCGTAGTCTTCGAAAACATTATCGACTTTTTTGAGTTACTTTTCGTACTCCGTATTGTGGTGGATATTGATCTGGGCAACATAGAAAAACGGCATTGTGATTCAATGAAAACTCACGCTTTGCTCAGACTTCTGACATTGAAGACAGGTGAGTCTGGTAAGAATTCATTTACACTGCTGTCCAATAGGGTATATAAATAGAGGTTACGAACACGGCGGAACCGTTTTTTGTGGCCCCCCTGAACTTTTTCAGGTCGAGGGTTTCCGCCTTATGTCGGTTCAAAGACGGATGCACAGGTACATGTGCGGTTGGCCGGCGACATATCTTTTAGAAGGAGGATTTATGTATCGGCAACATTTAAACGCGCTGGTTGAAGCGTGGAATACCGGAAGTATGGATCAACTGGATCAATACATACACCCAGAGATCGTAAGGCATGGACCTCCCTCCATGAATAATTCGAGCGCTAACAGCCTTTCAGATCTGAAGACAATTATTGCTGACTTTAGAACGGCGTTTCCGGATCTAAGCCTGGTCTTGGAAGAGGAGAACTATTTGGAGGGACGCTCCGTTGTAAGGTGGACATTTACGGGCACAAATACCGGGCAGGGTGATTTCGAGCCGACCGGAAAGAGGGTACACGTATCGGGGATTTCGCTTGCCCATTATGAAGATGAGCTTCTTAAGGAGGAGTATCTACATTTTGATACGGCTGACTTTTTCTCACAGCTCGGACTGATAAATCTGGCGCAAGCCGCTACCGGTTGAAAAAACGAATCCCCGGCCTTCGGGCCGGGGCCGCGCAAGCTTTAACCTGAAACCGTTCCGCAATTCTCTATGAATTCGAATCTGGTGATTAACCCGCTGCTGGAAGTCCACGAAGACAGCGAAACGGATAGCTTCATTTACATTGCGCCCAACCCTGGCTTCGGTTTGCAGTTCCTGCGCGTTAACAAGGGTAACGCGGGAGGGTTGTTTGAGTTAACACGTCGTTTCCTGGAAATCGGGTTCTCGTATCTAGAGGTCGAAAGTGATCTTTCTGAAGAGATCAGTCGGCAGTTAATCGAACACAACATCCTGATTCCATCGGACACCGAATTCAAGCGCCCTTTGTTTGCATGTCAGTTGGCCGATGTTGAGCTCGAATCGAACCCCGACCAATCAAATCCCAAGGTAAATCCCAGTTTTCGCTTTGAACCTTTTGACCTAACGAAATTTGCTCATTGGTCGGGAGTAATGCGTATGAATCCCTCCCAGGCAACCGTCTGGATCAGACACCCGGCTACCAACATCGAATTAGGGTACTGGCTGGACCAGGAAGAAGCCGAGATCGTCTCCGGTTTTGTTCCCAATGAGCCGGTGCCTGCTGGAATTGATGAAGAGATCCTGAGCCGACTCTTCGAGTCCGGGGTTGTGACCAACGAGACCATGCTTGCATCTGCGCAAGATTATTGGAGTGAAAAGGTAAAAGAAGCTGCGGCTTACTTTAAGGCTGAGAGATACGTTGATATCGCCGCGCTTTTCCCCGCGGAGCAAATGGCAGCAATGCGGGAATACTACTCAAAGCTTGTGTCGCTTGGCTTTATGCGTTTCGGGGATAATCAGGTTAAAAACCGCTATTGGCTGCACAACGAACCTGTCGCATCGTATGTGCACAGGGAATTGTCGAAATTGATAAATCTCATTACCGGTGAAAATCTCATTCCTGCCTATTGCTATGCCGCGGCATATACCGAAGGAGCTGATCTGAAGCCTCACATCGACCGTGAGCAATGCGAGTACAGCGTCTCGTTTCAGGTTGATTACCAACCTCATCAAAAAGATCACACATCACCCTGGGCACTGAGCGTGGCAATTCCCGGTCGAGACCTGGGCGGACGGAAAGCATTCAGTTGGGATGAGTTTTATTCCGATAAAGACCTTT
>JABDKD010000135.1 GCA_013003215.1 Pyrinomonadaceae bacterium | reverse complement strand
CGTCCTCACAAAGCTATACAAACTCGCATATAACTTCTCCGAAGGCCTCGCGATTGTCGAAATCGGTGGAAAACGCGGATACATAGATCTCTTTGACGAAATCGCGATAGAACCCATTTTCGATGACTCCGACGGATTCTCACAGGGCCTTGCCGCAGTCCGAATCGGGGGCAGGTATGGTTATATTGACCGAAGCGGCAAACTCGTTATCAAGCCCGCTTATGAAAATGCCCGCTGGTTTTCAGATGGGTTCGCCCCGGTTGAGCTGGAAGGCAGATGGGGATTTATCGATCGTGACGGAAGAATGAGGATCGAGCCTCAATACGAGGAAGTCGGGAATTTTTACGACGGGCTGGCTGCGGTCAGAATAAAAGGCGCCTGGGGATATATTGACAAGGCCGGAAGGGTCGTAATTCAACCTCAGTTCTCACGAGCCGGAAGGTTTAATCTGGGTTTAGCAAGCATTGAGAGATGCAAAGAACCCGAGTCTGCGAGAAGTTCAAAATCATGCAGACTGGGTTACGTGTCAAAATCCGGTAAGATCATCGGAACTCAGAATCTTTAAGGCGCTGCTACCGTTGTCGAAATCAATTTGGCTTCAAGCCACCCCTTTCCCTCAAATCCATCATTGACGATATAGGGCCGTTTTCCGGGAGTGAATTTCATTTTAACAACGTTCTCTCCAAAATCTGTGTCAACCTGAAGAGGAGGATGAGGCCTGTCAATCAGGTTCCCGCCTTCAATTCGAAGTAACTCGGGCATCTTCTCATCCATTTTCCCGGACCCAATGTCGCGCATCTTGCGGCTTGCCTCGTCTCCGGTACCCTTCACGTCAAATGAAATTGTTACGAATTCACCGAATCGGGACACTGAAAGTATTCCTTCCACGCCATACTTGCGTGTTAACCCAATAAACCCGCCTGTAAAGCTAAACTCACCTTTGACGACCCTGTAATCATCCATCGAAGCAGTCCATGTCTCATCGGCAGAGATCGCAAGCGATCCCTCTTCCTCTATGGGAACAGAAACCAGTGCGAACGGCCGCGTAAGTGCCTCTGTGACGATGGCGCCATGTGCGGGTGCGACATCGCCTATGACACACACACCGTCCACAAGCTTGATCGATACGGCGTATCCGCCGGTCATCTTCTCCCCGGAAAAAGCCGCCACGATCGCGTTCTTCTCAAAATCGACATCGCCGGGTTTGAAATCGCCTATGAGATCACCCAGAAGCTTGTAAGTCTCCGCGTCCCGAACCACAAAAATAAACGGCTTGTCTACTTTTGAATAAGATCCCTCGCTCACTATGTCTGCTCCTTTCCCAGAATCTGTGCTTGCCCGGGATTTCAAGGCTCCCTCTTTTGGCTTTTCTGTTTTCTTTTTCATATTCCGAAGCTCTTCGAGGGTCAGAGATTTCTGTGCACATGCGAAAGTAGAAAGAAATCCCAAAGCGATCAATATCGTAAGCGTGCGTTTGATTCTCATAATTTTGTTAATGCTATAGGGTGTAAGTATTCAGCAGTTGAATGCTGCTGACACCCTCTCCTGAACGGCTTTAATTTCAACTCTTGCGGTACCGGCTTCAGTATAAACGCTTTGACCTGCTACCAGTACTTCCTTAACCGATGAAGCATTCGTCGAAAAAACAATTGTTGAACATATGTCGGATACGGGGGATTGTCCGACGCCGTTTGTTTTGATGATCGCAAGGTCCGCTTGTTTGCCCGGTTCAAGGCTGCCGATTCGATCTTCAAGACCGAGCGCAGCGGCCCCGCCCAGTGTTGCGATATGCAGGAGTTCTTCAGCGCTTAAAAAGCCATCTGCCGAAGTCGTTCGGGCAAGGAGCCCCGCAAATCCGACTTCCGATAGCATATCGCAAACATTATTGCTTGCCATCGAATCTGAACCGACCCCCACAGTTATTCCCGCATCCACGAACTTCCCGAGTGGCGCGACTCCGTGTCCGAATTTCGAGTTTGAACGCGGGCAATGCGCGACAGTCGCCCCCCTTTTCGCTATAAACCCAATTTCTTCATCATTTACGTTAATTACGTGGGCAAGCAAAGGCTTTGCTTCAAGAACTCCGATTTCTTCAAAATATGCGATTGTCGATTGATATGGGATTTCCCAGCCAACCGATTCGTCCATAAACATCTCTGCAAACATCCCCTTGCCGGAGCTCATCAGCTCCGATTCAGCCTGCGATTCAGCTGCATGTATAGAAAGAGGGATCGAATTGTCCAAAGAGTATTCTGTGATCCGTTCGAATAGTTCCCTGCTCACCGTAAATGGCGCATGGGGTGAAAGCCCGATCCTGATCAGATCAGAACCCTTACAAGCCAAGTCTTCAAACTTCGAGCGAAGCAGTTCAAAATCGGTTTCAGCAGTCGAATTTGACGGAGAAAACTCCGTTTCCTGAAAGACGATACCTCTCAACCCAACCGACTCGAGCGCCTCCGCTCCCGCGAATCCCAAACGCCCTATATCCCCAACGCAAGTAACACCTGAAGCCGCCGCCTCACATGCTCCCAGCAGCGCAAAGTCCTTTATCGTTGCGGAGTCTGAATGATCTTTCCGAAGTCTTGTAATTTCGATCAGCCACTTTCCGAAATCCCGGTCGTATCTATCCATCCTTCCCCGAAAACCGGTCAGCTCCAGATGCATGTGACAATTGACCAGACCCGGAATGATGGCACAACCTGAATGATTTATGACGGTTTCGGAGGGATGGGATTCAGAGATTTCTTCAAACGGCCCAACCGCGAGAATCGAGTCATTGGCCACGACTACTGCGCCGTCGTTAATCGGCGGTGATGCAACAGGAACGACGTGGTCAGCACGTAGAATCGGCATTATTGGTGACTATTTCGCGCGGTACCGCCGCAGGATTGAGGAGACATATTCTTTAGTAGAAGAAATTCGTATTCGCTCTATGAAATCCGCCTCGGATATCGTTTTTCGATCAACACCCTTTAGCCATTCTTCAACCCTGCTGGGTCCCGCATTGTATGCGGCAAGCGTCATAGCTGTCTGGGCAGGCAGGCCGCGGTATTTTTCGCCGAGTTCTTCAAGATACCAACACCCGACCTGTATGTTTCTTTCGGGTTCACTAAGAAACGCCTGAACGTTTTCCTGGGTTTTCTTTTCAAACTCTTTGAGGCCCGTCTGTTTCGCCCACTCCCGCGCCACGGTTGGTGTTACCTGCATAAGCCCAACCTCTTTCGCGTCGCCTACGACAGTCGCTCGAAAATATGTTTCCTCGTGAATGACACTCCAGACAAGCCTTGGCTCGACTCTGTAAACGCTCGCATGCCGCAGAATCAAATCGTCATATCTGTGAACCCAGTACTGATCGCCAAAATGGTACACGACCGCTGCGATTCCGATCGCAATCATCAGGGCACCAATGATGATCAAAAGACGTTTCATTTGGGGTATTTACTTCGCCGGCGATCTAAGCTCGCCTCGTCTTCTTGCCGGTTTCTTCAGATGACTTCGCAGTTGATTCGCTCGCGTCAGGATCCGGCTTTGATGTAGATCCCCCAAAGTTCCCGTTTCGGACATTCTCAGCAAACAAATCCGCGTCGTAAAACGAGTTACGGGACATTTGTTCCCTGATTTCCAACAACTCTTCGAGAAACTTTGGTCTTCTATACATCAAAAAGATAGTAGGTCTTGAAAACGGTAACGGTCAACCGTTTGGACTTCAAAGTGTGTGGACAAGAAACTCCGGAGTGACGATCATCGGCACAAAAAAACCGGCCGCAGTATTAAACAGGTTCACTCTGGCCTGCTTTCTCACATTGGCGATATGCCCAAAATTCCATGTCACAAGGTAGTCAATCTTAAATACCGAAGCCAATGCAACGTGCATCGCGTCGCTCATATACTTTCTATGGAAAATCCCTCGTGAGATATAGCCCTCGGTGAGAATGGCAGCTTCTTCCGGCAACTCGAGTTCTTTCAATGGTTCGGCCAGCTTTAAGTATGCGGTTCTGTACGGTTCCTTAAGCAACTCTAATTCCCGCCTGACAAGGATCGACGAATAAGCCCTATACTCTGAGAGCTCGTGTTCCCACCAGCGTATCGTCATGTCCCGGCGGAACGGCTCCCCGTTGTCCAGGTAGGCGCCGATGACTGACGTTTCCAGGTATAGACTTTTCTTCATAAATAAAAATGGCCCCAATTCATCTCGTTTGCACAACGTGCGGGGCGAGCGCCGAATCGGAACCATTTCCGTATAGTTCTGACAGAACCTGTTAGTTGGGCACCAGAATTACTCTGGACGCCTTGAAATCAAAAGTCAATTTGTAGTCTTTTAGGAAATTGCCTCCGAGGATTCCGGCCTGGGTAAATCCTGACGATTCATTGATGAGATCCAGGTCCAACGCTACAGCTCTCAGGTTTGGCGTTGAGGCGCCGCCAAAATCGACATCCTGCAACAGATACATCGGTACGTTGTCGGTCACACCGGCAGCACCAATTACCCTCATCCTCTGTTCAAGCAGGTTTTCCTTAACTCGTGTTTCTTCGGCTAAATCCTCCGAAACAACCGAAACACTCGCCCCTGTGTCGAGGATAAAGTTGAGATTGTCAGCGACCCCGCCAAGTTTCACATTGCCGCTCAAGAATCCGCTCGACGTCATCCTCAGCGGGATCGTGAGCGCGCCTTCCATATCGTATTGCTCGTTGGAGTCTTCGTCTTTCTTAACAAGTGAAAGGGTCTTATTTTCATAGTCCAGTGTGGTTATATACCTCGATATCAACGAAATCCCGATATACCCGTCGATTCGGACCGTGTTTCTCTGGAATTTACGAATATAGACGGGAACGTTACTTACCTTCACATCTCCGATTCTCATCGCATTCAGAAACCCATAAACGATTGCAAACTTGCCGTTTCCGCCGATAGCCCTGGCAACACCACCGCGCGCAACGGGGCGAATCTTAAACTCTTTCGCGGTTTCTTCTGAAATTACTGTGATACCGGACCCGGTGTCGAGTACAAAATTCAATACCTTTCCATTTTTCTTGAGCCTAACGGGTATTATCGGGCGGTTGTTAACTATGATCGTGTTAACGGTCGTTTTCTTATCCCCGCCGGTCGAATAGATCTCAACCCTCTTTCCGAGGAAAGTTAGAAACTTGATCAAGCCCTTGATCCGGTCGCGGCGTTCCTTATCCGCTTTTGGCGCGATTCTCAGGAATTTCTCATATGCCTTCGCTGAATCCCGATACCTTTCACCTCGCGCACTGACCTGTGCCAGCGCAAGTGCGAAATCCGGTTCACCCCGATCGTGATAGACAGCCTCCTTAAGGTTTCTGATCGAGGTCTCGATCTTGTTCTCGTAATAATTGAGCATCCCGAGTGAGGCCCATGCCAGTGCTTCACGGCGATTGAGCGTAAGCGAGTTATTCAGTAGTACCCTCGCTTCGTGGAAACTGCCCCCGCCAAGATAGGCAGCACCAAGAATGGCAAACGCATAGGAGTCGCGCGGATCCTCGCGTGCGACCTCAAAAGCAATGTCATGCGCGTCAAATACTTTTCGTTGTTTTAGATATACGTAGGCAAGATCCAGTCTGGCTTCTTTGTTGCCGGGGTCACGAGAAAGGACCTTATTAATGGTTTCCGCTGACTGCGAAAACAGACCTTTTCGCATCTGCTTCCTGGCCCGTTTCAGGAGTTTCTTTAAACTGACCTGTTTTGAGCGGATCTGATCATCTCCGCGAATAATAACCGGCTGGGCAACTAAAAATGCGGACAGGAGAATTGCCAGAATCGTGATTCTGGATGAAAATTGACAGCCACGAAAGGACTTCAATCTGGCCCTCATAAAGCGTCCTCCACTATAACTTTATACGATCAGGAATATTATTTCAGTATTTCTCCGGTCTTCATCGACCAAAGAACAAGGTCCATCTCGTCAAAGTCTATCTTCAACCGGTCAGCAAAAGTTTCTAGTTTCTCTTCGACTGTTAGATACATCCGACGCGTTTTTGGTGGCTTGGGATCGTCAATTATTTTGAGCTCAAACAGGCAGTTGAGTACGTGCTTGTCCAAAATCGCATACCCCTTTAACCCAACATTTCTCAGGAAGTGACTTGCTTCCTTGTATGCTAAACCTTTTATTCGCTTTTCTTTAACCAGCCAATCCCGTCGCTCCAGGTGAGAACGTTTCTCAAGCTCATCCCTAATACGCATTCCGCAATGGCCAACGAGGAATTCTCTTGAGGCGACGATATACCGTGCTCTTGCGTTCGGAAACCGGTGAGATCCTACTAATGCCCTGGACAGTTCTTCCTGGTCTCCCGTCATAAGCAGCGGACGGACTGCTTCGATGGATTTCAATCCCATTTTTGCGGAACACCCGCCGGTAAAGAAGCAAAACACCATTTCCTCCCACAATCGCAGGTTATCGCCTTTGCTCCAAACCTCCTCGAATTCGGAAAGACGTTTCTTGATTTCCTTTCGTCTCTTTCGATACGAACGGATGATGTTATTTTCTGTGACCGTTGTTTTTTCGCGTTTCACTTGTATTTACTTACAAAGAAAAGGTTTGGAACCAAAATACCAGTAAAGCAGCTCCATCACTAGGAGGGCTCATAATTCGCCCAAAAACACGGGAAACGCTTTGCTTTTAACACTTTTTAATGTATAAGTGTTTTGTATTGCCTCTATAAGTAAAACTTAATGAAGCATCCTCAAAACTCAGAAAATCATCTTAAATACGTTAAATGGTGCTGTTTTTGGCACCCAAATGAAGACGATGTGTTGTGTTATAATGATTATAGCTGGCTGCGGCGCGAATTTTTCAATAAATCCTGCCACTTGATTTAGCAGCAACCACCGAAAAATATGAAGTTTTTAGATTTTCGAAATTCTTACTGGTCATTCTTGGCGTGTCTTGTAACCGTTCTCTTTGCGGTTCAATCGTCAAATGCACAGCAAGGAACAAGAAAGCCGCTTCTACAGGATATTAAGGTCGCGAGTGCTGACCCGGTACCAACACCTACGCCGGGAGTTAAGAAGACGGGGAGTTCTTCGGCAATCAACGCGCCGGTTGTCAGCAAAGGAATGCGCAGGTCGATTCCGGCCCTCTCAGACGTAGCGATACCCGGTTATTCGGGCGTTCTAATTGAAAGTCTTGACGGCAGGACCGTGATTGACAGCTACTCGAGCAGCACGTTTAACCCCGCTTCAAATGTAAAGGTCGCGACTGCTTATGCGGTGTTGAAGACGTTTGGAGTTAATTACCGTTTTAGAACGGACATCTGGACAGACGGCCAGATTGATCGAAAAACAGGAACACTGGACGGAAACCTATATGTTTCCGGCAGGGATCCTATGTTTAACCTCGAGCATGGAGTGAATCTCGCTTACGAGTTAAACAAGTTGGGAATCAACAATATCAGCGGCGATCTCATCGTGACCGATAATTTCGCGATGAACTATTCAGGTTCGTCGCAACGATCAGCGCGCCTGCTGAACAAGACAATGAACGCCGTCTCGAGATCCAGGGGCGCCGCCAAATCTTGGCAAAAGTTTGTTGTTAACTCGCGAATGTATACGGGCGGATCGACGCTCGCAAGCGTGACAACTTCTGGCGGGACCTACGTCGAAGGCCTTCCGACGAATGCACGACTTCTCTTTTCACACGAATCGGCACCGCTTCGTGAAATCGTCAAAGTAACGATGAGTTTCTCTAACAACTTCTTATCCGAAAGACTCGGTGAGATGTTGGGTGGAGCTTACGGAGTGGCTAGAATCGTCCAGATGGATGCACGGGTACCACCCGGCCATTTCACACTTCAGACCTGCAGCGGCCTTGGGATTAACCGGGTGACGCCAAAAGCTCAGTTGCGTTTGTTGCGGACTTTCAAGACATTCCTGCAGAGAAATCGTATGTCGTTTTCAGATGTGATGCCTGTCGCAGGACTTGATGCCGGTACGCTTCGCGGAAGGTACAACACGACATTTAACCTTGGAAGCGTCGTTGGAAAGACGGGGACACTGGGTCGAACCGATGGCGGCGTGAGCACTTTGAGCGGTCAGATAAAGACACGAACGGGCACATACCTATTCGTTATTTTCAACCAGAAGGGCAACGTCAGAAGATTCCGGAGTTTCCAGAACTCATTCGTACCTATGGTTCAAGGGCTCCTTGGTGGCGCCGCCAGACACAACTATGTCCCGGTCGCGATGGAAAAGAGACTTGCCAAGACCAAGATTGTCTATCCATACGGCCGAAGAAAACGGGTCGAAGACTAACTGACAGCAAATAATTTTACGAAGGCGGGAACGAATACGCGTTTCCGCCTTTTTTCTTGTGCACTTGTTGAATTTTCTCAAATGTTGCAGAATTTTGACGCGGTTACAATCGCCGCTTAAACGATGAACGACAACGAGCCCATCGAAGAACCTACCGGGCAAGACACATCCAAAAAATCACGAAGTGTTGCCAAATCCGCGGGCATTGTATCTATTGCGGTTCTGGTTTCGCGCATGTTCGGACTAGTGCGTGAGATGGTTTTCGCCAGGCTTTTTGGTGCCGGTTTTCTTCAGGACGCCTATGTCGTCGGGTTTCGAATACCCAATCTCCTGCGTGACCTGTTTGCAGAAGGGGCCCTCTCTGTTGCTTTCGTTAAGGTTTTTACGGACTACCAGGTAAATGTAAGCGAGAAGGAAGCATGGCGTCTCGCGGCGATGATCTTTAACTGTCTCGCGGTCGTTTTGGCGGGAATCGTGGTTCTCGGCATTCTGCTGGCACCATATTATGTTCCATATCTCGCGTACGGGTTCTCTGATGAGAAAGCGGCACTCGCAATTCGCCTTACCCAGATCATGTTTCCGTTCATTCTCGTCGTGGCGCTCGCCGCCGTGGCAATGGGCGTGCTCAACACTAGGGGAAACTTTGCAATACCGGCCTCTGCTTCGACCGCCTTCAATATCGTTTCGATCATTGCGGGACTCATCTTTGCGTATTACTTCAGCGGAGGCGGTTGGGTAAAACCGGATGACCCATCCTCGATTCCGGAATTGCCGGCCCAATGGGCGATCACGGGAATGGCACTCGGAACACTCTTTGGAGGCGTGGCGCAGCTGGGCATACAGATCCCCTCGCTCTACAAGGTCGGATTTCGCTTCAAACCGTTGATCAGCTTCACGGACAAGGGCGTTCGGCGTGTGATGAGTTTGATGGGACCGGCTATCATCGGCACGTCGGCGGTTCAGATCAAGGTGCTTGTGGATACGTTCATGGTCTCGGGTATCGAAGGCGGAAACTCCTGGCTTCCCTATTCGTTCCGTTTGATGCAGTTCCCTATCGGGGTCTTTGGTGTCGCGATCGGAGTTGCGGCACTACCCACTCTGGCGAGACTCGGTTCGAAGAACGATATTGGAAAATTCAGATCGACACTTTCCGGCTCGCTTGGTCTTGTCTTCCTGATGACGATTCCCTCCGCGTGCGGTTTGATCGTTCTCGGGGAACCTATAGTCCGTTTGATCTACGAAGGTGGAGCCTTTACCGCTGCCGACACTAACATGACATCGTGGGCGCTTGCGGGCTACTCAGTCGGGCTGGCTGCCTACGCGGCGATCAAGGTACTCTCGCCCTCCTTCTACGCGCTCGAGGATGCGAAGACCCCTATGTACGTCAGTCTAGCTTCGGTCGCGGTACACGTTTTCTTCAGTTACACGCTTTTGAATGTTTTTTCCGGTATCGGTCAGACAGATTCGAATCCAGGCGGGTACGGACACGTGGGAGTCGCGATGGCGACTTCGATCGTAGCGACGGTAAACTTCTTCGCTCTTACTTTCCTCATGCGTAGGAAGATAAAACGGATCGAAGCAAGAAGAATAATCTCATCATTCCTGAGAATCGCCGTGGCATCCGCGGTAATGTCCGTGGTGTGCTGGATTTCATACAACTACCTCACGGCCATCTGGGAGACCAAATCACTGGGGGTCAAGCTGATCGAGGCATTTGGTCCGATCGCACTGGGCGGAATCACTTTTCTCGTAGTGGCAAAGATCCTGGGTGTATCGGAACTCAATCAGTTTGTCGATATTTTCCGCAAGAAATTGGGCCGGACGGGTTAAGAGATCCCGGCCAGCCCGATTCACGATGTAGCTAATCGTCTTTTACTAAGAACGCAAAATATTTTCCATTTTCTTTCCCCGCGCCAATTCGTC
>JABDKD010000081.1 GCA_013003215.1 Pyrinomonadaceae bacterium | reverse complement strand
GTCTTCGAGTCACCGTCAAAATCGAACCTTGTTTTCTGTGTGTTTTCGGTGAGGGTAACAAGCGTCACCTTGTTTTCATTGGGCAGACCGACAATGAGTTGGTCATTGATCGAATCAAATGCACGGCTCATTTCTAACGTGCCGCTTAAAGTCGTGCCCAAAACACTGTTCTGACCATTGACCGGACCAGTTACGCTCGAATCTCCATCAACATAAGTTATTGCTCCCGCATCAACAATCGAGCCATTATCCCAACGCGAACTTCTTATCATGTAGTTTCCGTTTTCAAGAATCACAATCTCCCCTGAACCAGGGTAAGAACCAATTCGATCATCCGATGTTGAACCAACGAGTGAATTAGAAGGGGATACGACACCGACGGTCCCGGTTTGTCCATTTCCATAGGTTACTGCTCCCACATCAACTGCAGAGCCGTTATCCCACCTACTACTTCTAACCAAATAGTTACCATTAGGAAGCTCACGAAGGCTACCTATTCCTCTCCCAATCTCGTCCCCAACCGCGGAGCCAATCAAAGAGTTTGACGCTGAAACAACCCCTGTCACGCCGGTCGTTCCGTTGCCGAATGTTGCATGTCCAACATCCTGTGTTCCGCCGTTATCCCATAGATTACTGCTAACTACATAATTTCCGTTGGTGAGTGCGGTAGAGACAAACCCAACCTTATCGTTTGTCCCTGAACCGACAAGAGAATTTGCGGGTGTGATGACTCCGGAGATTCCCGTGATTCCGCTGCCAAACGTTGCGGCTCCGGAATCAACTGTTGCCCCATTATCCCAATCTCTGCTATTTACAACATAGTTTCCATTTGTAAGTGCAATAACTGAAGTCCAACCAACCCGATCAAATGCTGTCGAGCCCACCAAGGAATTAACACTCGAAACAAATCCTGAGATTCCGGTAGTGCCGTTGCCAAAGGTTACTGCTCCTGCATCGACGATCTGACCGTTATCCCAGTCAGTACTCCGAACTACATAATTCCCATTGGTTAGGGGGGTAACTTGAGAAATCTTGTCTCCGGCAGTTGATCCAACCAAAGAATTTGAATCCGTAACCGGACCCGTTAGTCCTGTCGCACCATTGACAAAAGTTGCTGAACCGACATCAACGATTGAGCTGTTGTCCCAATAAAAGCTTGAAACTACAAAATTACCATTCGCCAACACGAAAATGTTCCAACCAACTCTATCCATTTCTGTTGTACCTACAAGAGAGTTAGACGGAGTGACAATGCCACTAATCCCTGTAGTTCCACTCGCAAGGGTTACCGCACCTGCTTTTGTTGCCGCTCCATTGCTCCATTCAGAGCTAGCTACAACATAGTTACCATTCGGCAGAGGAACGATCTGTTTGCCAACGAAATCTCCGATCGCACTCCCTACCAAAGAATTTGCAGCTGACACAAATCCGGTGATTCCGGTTGTGCCATTACCGAATGTTACGGCTCCTGCAGAGGGTACAGCACCATTGTTCCAACGATTAGATGTAACTACGTAGTTGCCATTAGAAAGAGCAGTGACATCTTGTCCAGTACGGTCATCCGAAATGGAGCCTATTAGAGAATTGCTGGAAGAAATCGTACCGGAAATACCAATAGCGCTATCAATAAATGTCGCAGCTCCAACATTTGTATTACCGTTATTGTCCCATCTCCATGTACCAACGACGAAGTTTCCGTTTGTGAGCAAAGTTACGCCTGATCCACTGAAATCGCCCGCGCTTGAACCGACGAGTGAGTTCGCGGATGACACAGCGCCACGGCATCCAAGGCTCAACCTGCAATAAGTAATTGCACCCGCATCCGTTATCGCCCCGTTATCCCAGGAGTGGCTGCTAACCACATATTTGTGGTCACTGTTTGTAACGATCCCGTCTTCCCCTACTTTGTCTTCGGCCGATGTTCCTACCAACGAGTTTGTCGCTGATACGACAAACGTCCCGCTGAAGAAGTTGGGTATGAATGTCACCGCGCCCGCATCCTGCACAGCGCCGTTATCCCATAACGGGCTGCTAATGAGAAAACTTCCTCCGCCGAGAACCGTGATTCCGCCACCCCCGACCATATCGTTCGCCGTTCCCCCGGTTATCGTGCTGATAAGCTCTTTTGTTTCTCCATCAAACAGATAAACGGCCCCGGCGAGCTGGGCGCCGCCCGGAAAGCTATATTCGGGGTCGGTAACAACGATAATTCCATTTGGTAGTGATACGACTTCGGTACCAAACTTTCCGCTATTCGCCGGGGTTTCCAGATCGATCTTTGTGATCCCAAAGATCTGTATTGAAAGAATTAACCCTGCAATTAATGCGAAAATGGCGAATCTCGTGGCTAAACTTGTCATGATTGCTCCAAATCTGAACCAAATACCGAAGAAATGTATTTCCTGCAGTTACTTCTAGTGATCTTCTGCTCAAAAACCTTTCATTTTGGTCCAAAAAAATAGAGACGGATCATTCCGTCTCTTATTCAAGCCTGTTTTTGGGATCTCAACCCGGATTCTCTTTCAGGGAGCTATTCGTAAACATAGGCACTTGGCAGCGGAACATCGCCGGTCGCACCAAACCCTATGATCTGGGTACCTGATGTCGAGCCGTTCACAAACCAGGTGTTGGTAGCCGGCCTGAAGACAGCCGCATCCTGGGTCCCATCGCCATCGTAGTCACCCGGGCTGGGAACATCACCGTTCGCTCCAAACGGGAATGAAAAGAAGGAATTGTCCTCAGATCTGATAACAAACCATTCACCCGTCGCTTTGCGCCAGAAGGCAATATCGGCCTTGCCGTCACCCGTATAGTCGCCCTGGACCGTCTTGTCACCCGCTGAACCGAACTGAAGTGCAAGCAGGCCGTCCTGAGACCGGTTGATCCACCATTGAGAGTTCGAAGGGCGATAGATCGCCACATCATCCTTGCCGTCGGCGTCATAGTCGGCAACGACCGGCTTGTCTCCGGGAGCACCAAACCCGATGATGTCAGTTCCTCCATCCGACGAGCGGCTGATAAACCAGGTCGCGATCGCAGGCCGGAACACGGCGGCATCGGACTTACCGTCACCGTCATAATCACCGGGCGCGGGGATATCTCCGCTAGTTCCGAATGGGAAACTGAAGAACGAGTTATCCTCGCTTCTCAGCACAAACCATTCGCCGGTTGATTCACGCCAAAACGCGACATCCGTCTTTCCGTCATCCGTAAAATCAGCAGGAACGAGAGTGTCCGACGTCTGTCCGAACTGAAACGCACTGTTCCCGCCATCGGAACTGCGCAGGAACCACCATTCGGCGGGACCCGGCCTGAAGATCGAAACATCGGTCTTCGAGTCACCGTCAAAATCGAACCTTGTTTTCTGTGTGTTTTCGGTGAGGGTAACAAGCGTCACCTTGTTTTCATTGGGCAGACCGACAATGAGTTGGTCATTGATCGAATCATATACGTAGGTGATAGAGAACCCGCCGCCGGCAGTTGTGCCTAGAACACTGTTTTGACCATTGATTGGTCCTGTCAGGCCTGCTTCATCGACATAAGTTATCGCTCCCGCATCGACAATCGAGCCATTGTCCCAGGAACCGGTGAGAACAACATAATTGCCATTCTCTAAGACAGTGAGTCCGGAAAGTCGATCATCCGATGTTGAACCAACGAGTGAGGTGGAAGGCGATACGACTCCAACAGTTCCGGTTTGTCCGTTCCCAAGGGCTATCGCTCCCGCGTCAACAGCAGGGCCGTTGTCCCAAAGCGGACTGTCAACGAAGTAATTTCCATTCGGAAGCTGACTGTCAGAACTCAACATTCCGACTCTATCATCTACCGTTGAGCCGATTAGAGAATTTGCTGATGATACAATGCCGTTTATCCCAGAAGTGCCATTTCCGAATGTTACGGCTCCGACATTTTGAGTCCCACCGTTGTCCCAAAAGGGACTCTTAACTACGTAATTGCCATTGGTTAAGGCACTGATCCTATATCCGACCTGGTCATCTGTGCTTGAACCGACGAGAGAGTTTGTTGGCGAAACAACACCCGTTATCCCCGTTGTTCCATTCCCGAATGTTACAGCTCCAGCACCCTGAACTCCGCCGTTACCCCATTGAGAACTGCTTACAACGTAATTGCCGTTGGTCAACGCAATTACCTGACCTCCGACCCCGTCATCAGCACTTGAGCCAACCAGGGAGTTTGCGGTTGATACAATACCCGAGATCCCGGCATTTCCATTGCCAAAAGTTACTGCGCCTGCATCAACAACATTGCCGTTATCCCAATTCCCACTCGATACTACATAGTTGCCGTTATTCAGCGGAGTAATGATTGAGACCCTATCTCCGGCAGTTGATCCAACCAAAGAATTGGAATCCGTAACCGGACCCGTAAGCCCAGTCGTGCCATTGACAAAAGTTGCTGAACCGACATCAACGATCGAGCCGTTGTCCCAATAACTGCTTCCGACAACAAAGTTTCCATTCGTCAGTTCCCGAACAAAAAATCCGACACGATCTCCTGCCGATGATCCAACCAAAGAGTTAGACGGAGAGACAATTCCGGTAATCCCGTTTGTACCACTTCCCAATGTTACTGCGCCTACTTCAGACAACCCGCCGTTGTCCCAATCAGGACTACCGACAACATAGTTACCATTTTGCAATGGAACGATCCTACGGCCAATGGAATTTCCGGCTGAACTCCCGACCAATGAGTTCGAAGGTGACACGACACCTGTAATTCCAGTATCACCGTTAGCGAATGTTACCGCTCCGGCATCCATTTCAGATCCATTTGCCCAAAATCCGCTTCGAACTACGTAGTTTCCATTCGATAGGGGGAAAACCGAAAAGCCAACTCTGTCATCTTCGTGAGAGCCGATCAGAGAATTTCCGGCTGAAATCGTCCCGGAGATACTTATAGCGCTATCAATAAATGTCACAGCTCCAACATTTGGATTCCCGTGAATAAGGTTATTGTCCCATCCCGGTGCACCAACGACGAAATTTCCGTTTGTGAGTACAGTTACGCTTGATGAAGCGAGATCGGACGATCTTGATCCGACGAGCGAGTTTGCAGATGAAACCACACCACGGCATCCTAGACTCAATCTGCAAAAAGTGATTGCACCCGCATTCTGAAATCCGCCCAAATCCCAGGAGTGGCTAATAACAACATATTTGTGGTCACTGTTTGTAACGATCCCCTGTCTCCCGACTCTGTCTCCGGACGATGATCCGACTAGGGAGTTTGTCGCTGATACGACAAACGTTCCGTTGAAGAAGTTGGGTACGAAAGTCACAGCGCCCAATTCTATAGAAGAGCTGGAACCCCAATACGGGCTGCTGATGAGAAAATTTCCGCCTCCGAGAACGGTAATTCCGCCGAATCCAACCCTGCTCCCCGTACGTTCCCCGGTTATTGTGCCGATAAGCTCTTTTGTTTCTCCATCAAACAGATAAACGGCTCCGGCATTCTGGGCTCCCGGAAGGCTATAACCGGGGTCAGTAACAACTATGTTCCCATTTGGTAGTGATACGACTTCGGCACCAAACGCTCCACTATTCGCCGGGGTTTCAAGATCAATCTTTGTGATCCCAAAGATCTGTATTGAAAGAAATAACCCGATAATAAATGTGAAAACGGCGAATCTTGTGGTTGAACGTGTCATGCTTGCTCCGAATCTGAACTAAATGCCGAAGAAATATTTTCCCTGCTGTTACCCCTAGTGATCTTCTACTCAAAAACCTTTCGCTGTTGCGTCGGCGTAGAAAAAGAGACGGATCATTCCGTCTCTTTTGAGGGATTTTATTCGAGGTGCTTGGACTGATCTATTCGGCAGGATCGAAGTAGAGATCTAATTCAGCTGTTTGAGTAACGAACTTTATACAATCGCCTTGATTCCTGAAGGTGACGGGGACATCAAATCTTAACCAGCCGCCATCTTTGCATTGATCCTTGGTTGTTGGGGGTCCGGTCTGCGAATCGCAGCTGTCGCCAATGCCGTCATTATCAAAGTCCTCCTGCCCCGGATTGAAGACCAAAGGGCAGTTGTCGACCGAGTCATTGATCCCGTCACCATCGCTATCCGCCGGGCCGCCCCAGGTCGGGTCAACATCAGTTGCCGGGTTGTTGGTGAGGTTTGTCAGACCGGTGCCGTCAGTGTTCATTACATAGATTTCCCGGTTGATCTCACGGTGAGTTCGAAACGCGATTCTCATCCCATCGGGAGAAAAGCTCGGCTCGACATCGCTGGCCGGATCGAAGGTCAATCGGGTTTGATTTGAACCATCGGCATCCATCACATAGATCTCGGTGTTGCCGTCGCGGCCCGACGCGAACGCGATTCTTGTTCCGTCAGGAGAGAAATCTGCATATGCATTCACCAATGAATTGCTGGTAAGGCCTATTCGATTTGAACCATCGGCATCCATCACATAGATATCCTGGGCTCCGTTGGCAAATGATGTGAAAGCGATCTTGCTGCCATCAGGGGAAAACGTCGGGTCAAAGTCGAAATCAGAGTTGTTTGAGATTCGGGTTTGATTGGTGCCATCCAGATCCATTTGATAAATCTGGCTATTGCCGTCACGAAAAGACGCGAAGACGATCGTTGTCCCATCGGGTGAAAACGCAGCATCGAAATCGTTTGCCGGATCGTTCGTCAAACGGGTCTGACCGGAACCATCTGAGTTCATCAAATAGATCTCACGGTTACCGTCCCGCAGAGAATCAAAAACGATCATCGTCCCATCGGGAGAAAAGCGCGGAGCAGATTCGCTCGCCGGGTCGTCGGTCAGACGGGTAGAGTTTGAGCCGTCGGCGTCCATCACGTATATATCGGGATTGCCATCCCGGTTTGAAACGAACGCGATCTTTGATCCGCTCTGCGCTTGCGCCGTAACTGTTGTAGCTATTATTGTTCCAACGCTGACGCCGATTATCATCAACAAAAGATTAAGTCTTCTTATCATATTGCCTTCCTTTTGATTCAATTCATTAGTTTTCGGGTACAAACATAGTGTCAAAACCCCAAAAAGCATTTCACTGTGGTTTGAAGGCAAAGAAAAAGGACGGCCAAAGCCGTCCGTGCTCACAAGTTGATTTGTTCTTACTGCTGGACTCTGAATTGAAAATCTGCGACTGATTCGTTTTGGCCGGCATCATTCTTTCCGCTGAGTCTGATCAGGTAATCACCTCGCTTCAAGGACTTGCCGGGTACATAGAAGTTAATCCTTGAACCCGGGGCTTTTAGGTTTCCTTTTTGAAACAGCACATTGCCGTCAGCATCGGTAAGTTGAGCTTGATAGTTTTTGTAATCAACGCTCTCGAGATTCAATTGCAGGGTCGCGCCGGCCGCTGTCTTCGGCATTTTCAAGACATTGTTTTGCCCGCCGCTGCGCAAGGTTCCCGGGAAGAGCGCAAGCACCGGATTCGGTGCGGCTTTTGGTGGGGGAGTAACCTTCCGACTTGGTGTCTTTTGAACATTCTTATTAGACGGCGGCGGAGTAGGGGTCGGCGTTGGGGTGTTTTCCGCATTCCGCTTATTCGTATTGCCGGAGTCCTCCGGCGTTTCGTCAGGGGATACTTCGGGGGTTGGTGTCGGCGTCAGTCCGGGAGTTCTTGAGATGTTCGAATTTTGATTTTTTACTATTCCGGGATCCTCACCGCCCAATCCTCTTAATAATGACCAGCCTCCGATTGCGGCAATCAATACCAGAAGTGTCGCCGCCAGAGCGAATTTGGGCGAAACGAACAAGGCGCCAAGTTTTTGAAAAACGGACTCTTCCGAAGTCATGCCGTCATTTTTTTTAGCGGCACTAACTTCTTGATTCTCTCTTGCTTGTTCGATCAGTTGTCGTGAAAAACCGACTCGTTCTCGTCTCTTTTCTGTGGTCAGGAAGGCCTGTTCAAACTTCAAGCGTTCCGCGGAGTCCATCCAACCACGGACATATTTCTCAATCAACTCGTCTTCGACCGCTCTTACTTCATCAAACAGGTCGGGGTCGGCAACGAATTTCTCTTCAAATTCAAAACGCTCCTGCTCGGGCAGTTCGCCATGCAAAAACTTATGAATCAATTTTTCATTTTCGAATTTCTCTGACACTGCTCACCTGCACTCAATAGTAGTGTAATTAACCCAAGAATCGTTTCAAAGATTTGATCGGCGTTGATATAAATCTACGGAATTCAATCCTTTTCACAGCACTCCTTAGTACACCGTTCTAACTTCGACTTCAGCCTGCTGACTCGAATCCGCAACGAGTTAAGATTCGTTCCGATCTCTTGAGCCAACTTTCGGCGAGCCGAAATCATGGTTTTCTCCTCAGTGGAAAAATAACTGATAATCAACCGGCGTTTATCATCCGGAAGCTTCGCCAGGCATTCTTCCAGGCAACGAAGTCTCGTATCTCCTCGCTCGTCTTCCTCACCGGGTTCCGCACTATCCGAAGCAGCACTAACTTCTTTGGAGTTCTCATCTAACTCCCTGCTGCGAAATGCTTTCCGCCTGTTTTCAAGTAGCACAAACTTCGCAACAGAAACACAGAAGGCCTCAGCATTCTGTACTTTTTCCCCTTCCGTGATCTTTTTTGTAACACGGTCGAACACGATGTCTATGAGTTCTTCAGTGTTTTCACAATCACGCCATTCGAAGAACTTCTCGAGGCGTTGACGCAATGCGACGTATTTCTCACCTGCCTGGTCAATGTCTTTGTCCAGGGTCTTGAGAAATTGTTCAAAGTCTTCACTTGTAGAACTCTTGAACATCAATATCTACTAATCAGGGGCAAATACTCGTGTCAGAAACCTCGCCGTCGACACGAGTTTTTCAGGGGTTTTATTTACATACCATAGCAAGAAATCACAATCGGACGGAAGTAAATCGGAGCATGCAAACAAGGAGAAGAGGGGATAGGAAGCTGATCTCACTAAGAAGGTCCTATTTATTTCCGGAAAAAGTGTTTACGGGATTTGATCAAAACTGGCACTGCGGTCAGCCGGCTTCTAGCCGATCAGCCTATTTAGCATCAATATCTGGCCTTTGTGAGTGGCCTGGTGGTCGATAATGTGTGTGAGGATTCCTCGCATGCTCATAGAATGTGCCTCGCCGCGCTGGTTCTTCTATGAGAACACCGAATCCAGATCTGAATCCTCACATCTTCGATAGGGTCAAATGGTTATGTTGTAATTACCATAGAACCTGTTTTGCTATGCCGAATTTCGTCCTGCGTTTATTATTCCGAAAGCGCAACGCACGACCAGTTTTTTGTAAGCGTCACCGTTGGTGTCGTCGGCGCGTATTCGGTCGAGAGCAAACTGCTGTATCGTCGTAAGAGGCAGAACGATCTTTTCGCGGAGTGTCACGGACTGCTGAGCCACGGGGAAATCGGTCATAAACGTTTGTTTACCCGTAACAAAGGCCATGTGTTCTTTACAGCGTTCGAACTCTTCCGCGATTTTCTCCCAAATCGCGGCGAACTCATCATCGGACCTCAGGTGTGCCGTTAGAGGCAGATAGGTCTTCTGCATCGCCATCTCGCAGTTATCGAGCAGTGCTTTGAAGAACTCGTTGTTTCTGTACATCTTCGCGACATCCTCGAGTTTGCCCTTCGCCTTCGCACTTTCAAGTGCTGTTCCGACCCCATAGAAACCCGGAACGTTCTGTTTCATCTGCGACCATGCCCCAACGAAAGGTATGGCACGCAGCGAATCAAGCGTGAGCTTTGCTTCCTTTCCTCCCCGTTTTGAAGGACGGCTCCCAATATTCGCCATGGCGTAATACTTGAGCGGCGTTGCATTCTCTAGATAATTCAGGAAAGCCGGGTCTTCCTTCAAGTCGAAATAAGCTTCGAAACTTACCTCAGCGAGTTCCCGAAACAGGCCTTCCTCAGTATCGGAAAATGTGGTTCTCTCGTCGCGTAGAACGGGACCATATCCGCCGGCATGGAGCATTTGTTCGATGTTGTACCTGGCCGCGTCGACTGTGCCGAAATTTGATGAAACGGTCTGCCCCTGAACGGTAACCTCAAACGCCTTGTTCGAGATGTCAGAGCCCATTGAAGCGTAAAAACGATGCGTCTTGCCTCCGCCCCGCGCCGGCGGGCCGCCACGTCCATCAAAAAACACGACATCGATCCCAAATTCCCTCGAGACTTCTGTGAGCGCGCGTTTCGCCGCGTAGATCCCGAAATTCGCCATCAGGTAGCCGCCATCCTTTGTGCCGTCGCTAAACCCAACCATCACTGTCTGGACGTCGTCCCTTCTCTTGAGATGATTGCGGTAAGTCTCATTTTCATAGAGTTTGCGCATCACATCTGCGGAGTTTCTGAGATCTTCCACAGTTTCAAACAGCGGTACGATGTCCACTGCTATATCTTCAGTCACATAGCCGTTCAATAGGAACAGACCGAATACCCTCAGAACATCAAGGGGGCCCTGCGAATGCGAGATGATATACCTGCTGCAAGAGGCAGGCCCGTTTCGTTTTTGGATCTCGCGCATCTCTCGTATGGTTCTGAAAGTATCGGCGGTCAGCTCGTCATCAAATGAGTCCGGATCAAGGTCACCGCTCAATCCAAGGATAGCTTCGATTGCTTCTGATTCCTGAAGACCCGAAAACCCGGGGTCGATATCGCCCGACTCTACCAGCTGAGCGTAGATCTCCGTGTGAACGGAGCTGTCCTGACGTATGTCCAGCGAAGCCATCGAAAGTCCGAAGATCTCGACCTTTGTAATCATTTCAGAAACGAGTTGCGCGAACAGCCCATTGTGACGGCTGTTTATCAGTTCACGTATTTCGATCAGCGATCGCCTGATATCTTCTCCGGTCAGGTTGTTCGACTCACGAAACGCATTTTCATAAACCTGCTGCTCGAGGGCTGCCAGTAGTTCTTCAACTCCCGCAAACGTAAGCCTTCGACGCATCAGTCGAAGATCGCCATGGTAGCAACGCAAGATCGCGCGACGGAGTGCATCTGCGGTAAGCCTGGTAGTTGCAACGGTTACAAACGGATTTCCGTCTCTGTCGCCGCCGCTCCAAAATCCCATTCGAATCAGGTTCTTAAGCTCCAGTTTCTCGCCCGGAAAGTTGCTGTGGAGATCAGATACGATCTCACCTATTGAACTGTAGAACACGTTTTCGAGGTACCAGATAAGTGCGACTGCCTCATCGTAAGGCGTCGGTTTTTCCTTCTTAAAAAAGGGAGTGCGTCCGAGTTGCTGGAGCAGAAGTTTTACCCCGGGAGTATCGTTCGATTCGATCGCCGCGGAAAGGTCATTGATGATCCCGAGGACAACACCGGGGTAAAACTGGGTCGGGTGCGCGGTCAGTACAAGCCGGATCCCAAACTCGCCAAGGCGTTGAAGAAGTTCTTCTGTTTTTCCAGATCTTGAAGCGGCTTTTTCAAGATGCCGCAGCGTACCGATTCCGCCCATGTCATGAAGATGACTGAACGATGCATCTTCGATCGCATCAAACAAAACGACCTGTCTTTCCGCATATTGCACAAACCGAAAGAGCATGTCGATTCGTTCCTTGTCAGAAGTCAAAGAGGTGTTTTGCTGAAAGAAACTGTCTACGATTTCCGGAGATGTCTTTGACGACTCAAACCCGGTTTCGCAAGTCTGTGCGAACAATGTCAGGAGGGCACCGGTTTTTTCGATCCCATGAAACGGAAGTGACAGGAAAAGGCTGTTGTAAAGCCTGTATCTCAGGTCAACGGCATTCTCGAACGAATCTCGGCCATCATCAATAATGCGGGTCATCAAAAAATTGTAATATAGTGAGTGGCAGAAGTCAGGAGTCAGGATGGAATATCGCGTCGAGCGTTGGGAAGGTGCAACAGAACCCGATCCGAACACCCTAGAGAATCAAATGGAAACGGAAGGCTACAGCGTCTTCAAATGGCAGGATTTACCGGGTGCCGTCTACAGCGAACACACCCATCCTGAAGATCAATCGCATTGGATAATTAGCGGATCGCTGGAACTGATCGTAAACGGTACTAACCGGATATTACTTAACGCAGGCGACCGCGATTTTATGCCGGCAGGAACGCGTCATGAGGCCCGAGTCGTCGGTGAATCGCCGGTTACGTATTTGATTGGCCGTCTCTAGTTTTGTTTCCCGCAAATTCCTGAATCCGAATTACCTTCCGAATCGAAAACTCCACTTACGGAGAAAATTCTATGCCAAATCAAATTGTCGTCTTGTTGCTTCTGCTTCTAGCACTGCTTGTTCCAAACTTCTTCGGACAAGGTTCGGTCGAAGACAGGGTTCAGTATAAAGTCGAGACAGAAGAGCAGGAGATTGTCGAGACTGAACCGAAAGTTGAAAGTGAAATAGATCCATCGCCCGTCACGCCTACCGTCAATAATCCCGCTCAAACGGCGAAATCGGACGACTACGTTTTTCCATCTGCCGAAAAGCGCTTCAAAACATTTCTTAAGAATACGGCCGGGCCTCGCACCCTGATCGGTACAACGATCGGTACGACATTCCAGCAACTCGGTGATGAACCCCCGGAGTGGAAGAAGGATGCCGGTGGATTCACAAGGCGGTTTGCTTCAAATTTTGGCGAGAACGCAATTGAACAAGCGACGAAGTATGCGATATCTGAAGCGTTCCAACAGGACCCCAGGTACGAGAAGTGCGAGTGCACCAAGACTTCGAAGCGGGTGTTGCACGCTCTCAAATCCGGGTTTACCGCTCGGAATCGATCGGGAAATACGGTTTTCTCACCGGCGAAGGTTGTCGCTCCGTATTTTGGGAGTGTAACTGCGGTCAAAGCCTGGTATCCGGAACGATATTCCGTTCAGGATGGTCTGCGAAAGGGCACCTACGGACTAGCCTTCAATGTCGGCTTCAACCTCGTCAGGGAATTCATTTTCAGAAAATAGTCCCGGTCTCCAAATACCATTAAATCGAGTACGCTGAAAAACATCACGACCATCCGGGCGTGCTAAAATAGCTGACACTCCAGATAGGGAAACAGCAAGGGTATGAAGTCGAAACAAGTGAAAAAGCCTCAAACACTCGGGGAGTTAAGGACTTCCGGTTGGATATCGCGAAGCGTAAAGGATGAACTGAGGGAAAACCTCATTCAAAAATTGCGAACGGGCGAAAAACTCTTTCGAGGCGTTTTAGGGTACGACGAGACCGTCATTCCTTCAATTACAAATGCAATTCTATCAAAGCACAATTTTATACTGCTCGGACTCCGGGGACAGGCAAAGAGCAGGATTCTTCGGCAGCTCACGGACCTTTTAGATGATGAAATGCCCGTTATTGAAGGGTCAGAGGTGAATGACGATCCGCTTCGCCCCCTTTCAAAATTTGGACGCAACCAAGTGAGTCTTCATGGAGATGAAACAAAGATTGCATGGGTCGGCAGGGAGAATAGATTTGTCGAGAAGCTTGCCACCCCGGACACGACGATTGCCGACATAATTGGCGACGTGGATCCGATCAAAGCAGCGAAGGAAGGCCACCAGTTGTCTGATGAACTGACAATGCATTTCGGGCTATTGCCTCGCGCAAACCGTGGAATCTTCGCAATGAACGAGCTTCCTGATCTCGCGGGAAAAATTCAGGTAGGTCTGTTTAACATCATGCAAGAGGGAGATGTGCAGATAAAGGGTTACCCGGTCAGGCTTCCATTGGATGTGATGCTTGTTTTCTCGGCAAACCCGGAAGACTACACGGCGCGAGGCAAGATAATCACGCCGTTGAAGGACCGAATCGGTTCTGAGATCAGGACACATTATCCTGAAGATCTCGCGCTGGGAACCGAGATTACCGCTCAGGAAGCTTGGTTCGAAAGGCACGAAGGCGATGATCTGGATCTCGAAATACCCGGATTCATCAGCGAATTGATTGAACAGATAGCATTTGAAGCTAGAGATGACTCACGCGTGGACAAAAGGTCAGGCGTTTCGCAGCGTTTCCCGATCTCGGTAACTGAGGCAGTTATATCGAACGCTGAGCGCAGGTCATACATAACCGGTGAATCTAGGCTCATCCCGCGTATTTCTGACGTCTACGCAGCGTTGCCGGCCATGACCGGAAAGATGGAGCTCGAATACGAGGGCGAACAGTTGGGTCCGGAGCGTCTCGCAAAGGAACTTATCAAACGGGCTGCCGGCGAAATTTTCGAAGGGTATTTCTTAGGCATAGACTTTGGCCCAACGGTGGATTGGTTTGAACGAGGGAACAAAGTGCTGCTCTCAGATACGGCCTCGGCAGAGGAGTGCAATCTGCTGCTTGAATCAGTTCCTGATCTTATAGAATCGACGCTTACACCGCTTGCGCTGGACCGGGAAGACGTCGCTACCGTGATTAGCGCATGTGAGTTCGTACTCGAAGGTCTTTACGCACACAACAAGATTTCGCGATCAGAAGATGGAGGCTTTGAAGCGGTCACTAAAGCCAAGAAGGACCGCAAAGGCATGATCTACGAGGATTTAACAGACCTTGATGGATATAACTAAGAACTAAAAACGAATCGGAACCGCCGCCGGTAGGCGGTGGCTACTCAACTGAATACCAAAGACTGACGACGGGGAATTAATCGGAACCGCCGCTGGTAAGCGTTGGAACTTTGGCTAGGACTTAAGACTGAAATCAAAAGGCGGTTGCGAATCTCTTCGCAACCGCCTTGTTTTACCATGGTCACCTGACTAGCGATTTCGACGATAGCGTCGAACCCTCCGGTTTCGCTTTCGCTTCTTCTTGGGTCGAATACCGTAGGAATAAGCTGCGGCAGCACCGGCTCCAACACCGGCTCCAATCAATGCTCCGCGTTTCCCGCCAAGAATCCCTCCGACTATCGCGCCCGTTCCGGCACCGATTGCGATGTTCGTGGCATTTCTATGACGCCTGTAGAACGAACGCCCGCGACGGGTTCGATATCTTCTGTTTGAATACCTTCTGCGAGGCGCATAGTACCTGCGGTTCGAACGGTACCTACGGTTCGATCTATACCTGCGGCTCGCACGGTAATTCCTGCGGTTCGATCTGTAGCTTCTGTTCCGCGTGCGATAGTAACGTCGGTTCGCCTTCCTCTGGCGCCTGATTCGGCGAGCTCTTTTGCGAGCCCGTTTCCTTCGCTGTTTACGGGCACGATACCCCCGACGGTATTTGTTTCCTTTCGAATAAGAAACGGTTTCGGAAAAATTTCTGGTTGATTCACCGCCGACCGCAGAAATCGGCATACTTATGGCTGTTAGGATTGAGACGATTGTAACGATTGCAAACTTCTTCATCATTTACCTTCCTTTAATGTAGTTTGGGCCAGACACACTGGCACTGATAATTGGGGAAAGAAAGTAACGAGGAGAGATTTTTGATACACTCGGACTATAAACAAACGTCAAAGCGAGCGCAAGTGTGAGCCCTGTTTAACAAGGTATGAAGTTCATCCGATATTCGAAATTCAAAGGATTCGACGTCTTCGGCGTCGATTTGGGAAACCTCATGGAGTCATTGAGCGACTCTCTACTCGATTCGGGTTTTCACGAAGAATACTGGTATACGAGAACAAAAAAGCCGGTGGACGATACGCTTGACGGATTGAGGATGGAACTCCTGAAGGCACTGCTCAAGAATGAGATTCTGGACCCTCTCGACGTTGAAAAAATGATTGCTGACAATGACGGGGAGTTTCGGAATTCACTTCTCGAGGAACTCATCAATAATTTGATCGAGAGGCTTGTGGAAGAAGGCTATCTTGACCTGAAAGAGATCGAGCGCCCGGTCCGGAATTCGGAAGGTGTTGGAGAGGGAAACGGCACACCGCGAGATGTCCGTTTCAAAATGACAGAAAAGGGTCTTGATTTTCTGGGCTATAAAACTCTCCAGGGGCTTCTGGGTTCGATGGGAAAATCGTCGGTAGGGAGACATGAGACCGTTGAACTCGATACCGGCGTCGAGGCTGCCGCTGCTTCAAAACCCTACGAATTTGGAGATACGATCAACCTGGATGTCAGTGCCACGCTTCTTTCGTCCATCAGGCGCGAAGGGCTCGGCGTGCCACTAAACCTTGAGTATAGTGATCTTTACATTCATCAACAGGACTATCAGTCTTCCTGTGCAACGGTTGTGATGCTCGATTGTTCGCATTCGATGATCCTTTACGGTGAAGATCGATTCACACCCGCAAAGAAAGTGGCCCTGGCGTTATCGCACCTGATCAGGACGAGTTATCCGGGCGATTCTCTAAAGGTTGTCTTATTCCACGACGATGCCGAGGAGCTTCCAATCTCCAGGCTCGCGACGACGCAGGTCGGCCCCTATCACACTAACACTGCCGAAGGACTCAAACTGGCGCGTCGAATCCTGAATGCGCAGCGGAAGGAAATGAAACAGATCGTTATGATCACAGATGGAAAGCCAACGGCGGCATTTCTAGATACAGGGATGGATTCTCACTCAGGGTACGCGAGGTTTGCAGACTCACAAGATGACGGGCGGCGTCTCTACAAGAACTCAATGGGTAATGACCCATTCGTGATGGCGGAGACGATGAAACAGGTGCAGGCATGCAGAAAGGGAAATATACCGATCAATACCTTTATGCTCGCGGACGACCATTATTTGGTCGAATTTGTTAAGCAGATGTCCCGTTTGACGAAAGGCAAGGCATACTTTGCAAACTCAAGAAATCTTACCGAATTCGTCCTCATGGATTTCATGAAGCGGCGAACAAGTCTCGTGAAATAAGTTCTCGTAACACGCATTCCGGTGGACAATATTCACTGACCTTGAACTATGTACAAAATTAGTTGACGTAATGCAAAAATTTGATAGAGTTAAGATGAATTAATTAATACGTTTTTATCTTTTACTACTTTTTTGGAAAACCCAAGATCGCTCCAGGGAGCGAAGGAGGTAAAAATGATCAGGGTATTACTACTAACATTCGCGGCTTTCGCAATAGGAGCCGCTCCTGCAAGTAAACCGGAAGTATTGATCTCGAAAGGTACCGAGATCTCTGTGGTTAGCAAGTCCACGATCAACTCGGCAACGGCGTCCGCAAGCGACGAAATTCAGTTTGCGCTGGGTGCAAGTGTTTCGGCCGGTTCAGCCACAATTCCCAAGGGCAGCTTGATCTACGGGCGTGTGATTGAAGTCCAGAAATCTTCAGCAGAAAGCAAGGGATCCAAAGTCGTCGTTATGTTTGATTTCCTTTTGGTTGGAGAGAAGTTTCATCCGCTTGCAGCGGTAATAACGACAGGTGCGACCCCTGCGGGTGTCACTGTCGAGGCTTCAAGAGACTACGTGGCCGCTTCACAGTTTGCTTCGAATACCGGGAATTTCAAGATTAATAAAGGCACGGCTCTTAAGGCGAAGGTCATCCAGGATGTGACCTCGGAGTAGGTTCTTTTGTGTTATAAAGAATCTATGAAACTTATAAGAATTGCGTTTGTTTGTTCCATTTCGATGGTTCTCGCGGTTTCCCTTTATGCCCAGAATCCCGAATTGACCTTGGCTGAAGGCGTGAAGGCGCATGTGGGCGTAGACCGGATTTATGCTGATTTTTCGAAGAGTTACCGAACTCTCGATCCCAAATTACTTGCCAGCCTATACACTGAAGATGGGAGCTACCTAACTCCAAATCGCAACATAATTAGCGGTCGAAGTGAGATTTTAAACAGCTTCAAAGGGTTTTTTGAAAGAATCAAAGACCGTAACCGGACGATGACGATCGCGTTCCAGATAGTATCCCGTAAGGTCAATAAACGCATGGGTTACGATGTTGGTACGTTTTTGATTGAATACTCCGAAAAGGGGAAAGTCGTCGGCAAGGGGACCGGAAAGTTCGTTGTAGTTACTGAACGCGGAAAAGATGGAAAATGGAGGTTCGCGGTCGATGGCTACAGTCCTCTTCAACCTGACGGCCAGTAATCTGAGATTTCCTGTTTGTGCAAATTGATGTGTCGGCATCGTCTATTGAACAGGAAGGGGCGGAGTACTTCCTATTGTAAGGATTCCATTGCGGAAGATGACGGACATCCCGAATTGATTTGGGGACTTGTTTGAATAACTCGCCAACGATCCCCAAGCGGTGCCGGTTATGCAGAGATAGCGTAACCGGCACTTTTTTGTCAAAAAAAGAGCCGGACGAAAAGTCGTTCGGCTCAAAATCTGCTTGATGATTGTGACCTAGTTCGTCGCAAAGATTGTCAGATTTGAAATATTTCCGTTGACATTTATAACCTGGGTCGGAAACTCATACTGTTTGTGTCCGACTGAGAATAAATAAGCTTCTCCTACCGGTACATTTTCAAACTTGAAGTTTCCAAACTGGTTGGTCATGGCGGTTCTGCTTGCACCGTTAGGGAATGTAACGGTTACACCTGCTCTCACTACTCCTTGTCCCTTCGCACTCAGAACTCTGCCCCGAATAGAAACTTCCGCCGCCGTTGGCCCGAGGGCTGCAGGATGCTGGTACAATCCCCTTCCGTGGGTCGCGATTCGAACCTGCCTAGGCGCGGAATTCGTTATACCGATTCCGAAAACGGCGACCCGTGGAAGTCCCGTTCCAAACGGATACCAATTTGAGCCGTTGTCAGGTGAATAGTACACACCGACATCAGTACCGGCATAAAGAAAACCCGTCATGGTCGGATCAATGGCAAATGCGTTGACCGGCACCTGGGGAAGCAGGTTTGCACCTGTTCCCGGCAATGCTGTCCATGTAGGAGCGATGCCGTCGGCAAGCGAACTCAGCGTCGTTGTAGTCCAAACGCTTGTTACCCCGAAAGCCGAAAGCGTTACGTAAGCAGTGGTTGAGGTGCTTGGACTGACTACTGTTCTGGCAATCGCCACATTTGGAATTGCGTTGGTAGGATCTAGGTCTGTAAGCGTAGAAGAACCTGTGCTTGTTCCCCAAAGCTCGCCGTTGTTAAGTCCAACCATCCGTACGTTGTCATTCTGTGGTGAAATGCCGATCGCGCTAATAGGTACACCGGTTGAGATCGGGTTCTGGCTTACGACCGTATGATTGACACCCGTATCGGCTGAGCGATAAAGTCGGTCGGAACCATAATAGATCGTGTTCGGATTACCCGGCCCTCTTTCGAGAGGCGCATAGAAGTTGATCGAGCCGTTACACGTGATTCCGTTCACAGTTGCACCGCCAACCTGACAACCTCTGAATGACCAGTTTCCATCCGAGGCAAATGCCGTCGATGCCACAGTACCGTATCCCTGTAACGTCGAAGAATTGAAATAAGTGTGATACATCCTCACATTTGTAGTATCCGGCGCGTTTTGATCGATTTGTGCGTACCCGCCGTCACCAAAATCAGCGCGATTCCAGGTTCCGGCAGGCTGATAGAAGTTGGTTCCGTTGTCCTGGGTTCCACCGAGTGAAAAATTCGGATCGGTCGGATGCAGGTCCAGGCTCATGAACTGGGTCGCGCTGAACTGGCTGTTGTTAAGGTTCGTCCACGTCGCTCCCGAATCCGTCGATTTGTAGATACCGCCGTCTGTTCCCAGGTATATGGTCGAGGGCGTTGACGGAGCGACCTCCATCGCATGCGTAT
>JABDKD010000186.1 GCA_013003215.1 Pyrinomonadaceae bacterium | reverse complement strand
GTTCATAAACAGCCTATATTTGGCCGCAGCATAATCAGTGAACAGGTCATACCGGTCCATGTGGTTTGGGGTGACATTGAGACAGATTCCAACGCGGGGCCTAAAACTGCGAATCGTCTCCAACTGGAAACTTGAAAGTTCAGCGACGATCCATTCGTCCTTGGCCTTCCCGACCAGTGAGACGAGCGGGGTACCAATGTTTCCGCCGACAATCGCGTCAACCCCGGCATTGTTTAAAAGACTGCCGACCAGGCTTGTTGTCGTCGTCTTGCCGTTTGATCCGGTGATTCCAACGAAGCGATTGTTCAAAAATCTCCATGCAAGCTCAACCTCTCCAATTACTTCGCCGTCTTTGCGCTCTACATAACGCGCGGGAATGACCCCTGTCGGTACACCCGGGGAGATAACAACCAGTTCGATCTGATCTAAAAGCCAGG
The DNA here is from genome assembly GCA_013003215.1 of Pyrinomonadaceae bacterium. GTDB lineage: Bacteria > Acidobacteriota > Blastocatellia > Pyrinomonadales > Pyrinomonadaceae > Aridibacter. The sequence continues at coordinate 6,198 of JABDKD010000186.1, read as the reverse complement.
ATGGCAGCTTTCCATCGATAAGCCCTACACCATGGGTATCTTTCAAAGAGCGCGCCTCATCACTCCACTCGGCAAGAGGCTTTCGGTCATGAAGTGCAACAGTCGCACCGTTACTGGATAAAAGGGTAGCTGAGTTTATACCGGACTTGCCGGCACCGAGGACCAATACTTTTTTTCCGTCAACTTCCATTCAGCACGCAGTCCCTGCCGGGACACGAATCATCTAAGCTTCAGCGTAGAAAGACTTAGTAGCGCAAATAGAATCGCCACGATCACAAATCTAAAAACGACCTTCGATTCTCTCCACCCGGAAAGCTCGAAGTGATGGTGAATTGGGGACATCTTGAAAACTCTCTTGCCGGTGAGTTTGAATGAAGTGACTTGGATCATCACCGAGAGTGCTTCAATGATAAATATTCCGCCGACAAACGGCAACATGAACTCCTGTTTTGTGAGAATCGCGACCGTTCCCAATGCTCCGCCTATCGCGAGCGAGCCCACGTCTCCCATAAACACTTCCGCTTTCGGTGCGTTAAACCAAAGGAAGCCCAAACTCGCCCCGACCATCGCACCGCAAAAGACCGTCAGTTCCGCGGCCTCCGGTTTGTGAGTAAGGTCCAGATACGAAGACCACCTTTTGTCGCTGGCAACATAGGTCAGCCCGGTGAGCGCGGACATAGCTATAAAGGTCACGCTGATCGCGAGCCCGTCGAGGCCGTCTGTAAGGTTCACAGCGTTCGAAGAACCAAGCAGGATAAAGACGATGAATCCCAAATAGATCCACGGACCAACCCAACTTATACTCGTGAACGGATTCGGGTCGGCCGTCGCTTTCAAAAACGGAATACTTATGTTCCACGGATAGCTTTCGAAAATCCAGAGACATCCCCAAACCGCTACCGCGACAAGTATCTGCCCAAGTAGCTTCTGCTTACCGGTTAGACCAAGATTCCGCTTTTTGGCGATCTTTATGAAATCGTCTGAGAACCCAATTATCGCGAACAAAGTAGTAGCGCCCAACGCAAGCCATAAATATAAGCTGTCGAGGCGCGCCCAGAGCACGGTGGACACAAATACTGATCCGATGATCAGGATGCCGCCCATGGTCGGGGTTCCCCGTTTTTCTTGGTGAGACTCAGGCCCCTCTTCACGAATCTCCTGGCCGAATTTCATTTCGGTGAGCTTCTTGATGACCTTATTGCCAAGCAAGAGCGAGATCAGCAGAGCCGTAATGATCGCCCAGGCCGTCCTGAACGTCACGTACTGAAAAACGTTCAAGCCCTTGAAAAAATAGGACTCGCTGGCAGCTGCATACTGCTTGAAAACAAGTTCGTATAAAAGGTAATAAAGCATGCTTTATCTCGCTCAAACGATTTCGCTTTTTTGCGTCAATACCTCGATCGCTTTTTCTGTTCTCACACCCCGCGACCCTTTCACAAGCACCAGATCGCCTTTCCTGATGATCCCGGCCAAAAAGTCACCGGCCTCTTCAGATGTTTCACAATATTTCCTCTCGGCAACTTCGGCTGCGCCCTCGAGCATCGCTCGCGAATTTCCACGGACGCCAACAAGCACATCGACCCCCAGTTCGGCAATTTTCTGTCCGGTTTCCCTATGGATCTCGACTTCCTGATCGCCGAGTTCCAGCATTTCGCCGGCTACAACGATCCGGCGGCTTGAGTTACCGGAACCCTCAACCAGCATCGAAACCATCTTGAGCAAGGCATCAGGATTCGAGTTGTACGAATCGTTGATTACCGTGAAGCCTTCTCTGAATCTGAGTATTTCACCGCGCTGCCTTGGGGGGCGAACGGTCTCCAGGGACTTAGAGATCTCATCAGCGGTCATTCCGAAATCGTAGCCGACCGCCGATGCCGCGAGCGCGTTCAGAATATTATGTTTCCCTGAGAGCTGAAACACAACTTCAGCGTCCCCGTCAGGCGTTCGCAGCACAAAATGAGTTTCGCCAAATTGTTTCATTTCAATTCCCTCCGCGGTGATATCGGAACGTTTTTCTATACCAAATGTTAGAACGGGGCCGTCACATAATTCATTCATTTTCGACACTCGGGGGTCGTCGTTGTTTAGGATCGCGGTGCCGCCGGGCTTGAGTCCTTCGACCAGTTCTGCTTTAGCTTTCGCAACGTTTTCGATCGAACCTAAATGCTCAACGTGTACCGGCAATACATTGAGTTCAACGGCAACATCGGGGGGAGTGATTTCACAAAGCCGTGCAATCTCACGCTTTGGGGTCGACATTCCCATTTCCAGTACCGCAACGTCGTAACCGTCATCCTCGGCCAGCCTCAAAACCGTCATCGGATGACCAAGACCGTTGTTGAGGTTCTTCTCATTTTTCAAAACGCGCTTGCCGCATGACTCGAGTACGTGCGCCGTTAGTTCCTTTGCGGTCGTCTTGCCGGCACTACCGGTTATCGCGACAACCGGTCCACCCCAATCGCCGGCGACCCTTCCGGCCAACGATTGAAATGCGGCAATAACATCTTCGGCAAAGATCAAACGGTCATTAAACTCCTCCAGTCCGTGCTCAGCTACACGCTCCCTTCTTACGACACAGGCTACTGCCCCATTTTCAAATGCGCTTCGCACAAAAGAGGTCGCATCATGAAATTCGCCGTTAAATCCATTGTTTTCAAATTCAGGCTGCGAAAAAGCAAAAAAGACTTCACCTTTGCCTACGGCCCGGGAGTCGGTTTCAAATCGGGTTACTTCCAACTCCGGTAAGGAAGGGTCAAAGTCTCTCGAAGGAGTGGCACCCATGTATCTTATTGCTGTCGTTAGTTTCAAATCCTTAGTGCTTGCTTTGTCGTCTTGTTAAGACGCATCCTTTCGACGCCCATTGCGTTTAGTTCTTTCGGCGTTTTCCTGACTTTCTTGGGCTTCTTTTTTTCCGGTTTCTTTGTTTTCTTGACGTCGGCCTTATTCTTCTTTTTCGGTGCCTTTGCCTTTTCCGTTAAGGTCGAGTCCTTTGGCTCTTTCTTCTCTTTCTTTGGCGGGTCCTTGGGAAAATCTTTTTCGAAAACACCGTCAGGGGCGACTTTCAAAGCCGGTAACACGTTTTCGGCAATCTCCTTAAAAGCGGGCGCTGCCACCTGTCCTCCCGCACGCATCGCACCCTTTGGTTCATCCACCACTATCGCAATCACGACAGCGGGATCATCCGCGGGTGCAAAACCTACGAACGATGAGACATATTTCTTTCGATTGATGGTGCCGATTTCTTTGTCGTACTTCCATGCGGTTCCGGTTTTTCCCGCCGAAGTATACCCGTTTAGACGGGCACGCTTCGCAGTTCCATCCAGTACCACCTGCTTAAGCATTTTTTTGAGAGACCGCGCGGTTTCTGCTTTTACTACCCTCCGCGATTCGGACTCGAAATCTTCGGCGAGTTTTCCGTCCTGCCGGACTTCCTTGACGATCTGCGGGTTAACCTGCACTCCGTCGTTAGCGATAGTCGCAAATGCTAAAACTGTTTGCAACGCGGTAACATCAATTCCGTAACCGATCGACATCGAGGCTAGATCTGTGCCCCGCCACCGCTCAGGAGCGCGAAGAATACCGGTCCCTTCGGAGGGCAAACCGACCCCCGTTCGTTTTCCAAAACCAAATTCGCGCGCATAGCTGTAAAACGTATCTTTTCCAAGATCCATAGCGGTCTTTATCGCACCGACGTTACTGGATTCGGCCATTGCCTCGATGTAAGAAACCCTACCGACCGCGTGGGAGTCATTGAAGGTATAGCCCCCAACAGTGATTTGCCCTTCGCCGCATTCAATCTCGTCCTCAGGCTTGATCTTTCCCTCTTCGAGCGCTGCTCCATAAGTGACCAGTTTGAAGACTGACCCCGGGGCGTACTGATCCTGGACCGCGCTGTTGCGCCAGACTCCGGGCTTGAGCTTTCTGAACTCCGAAGGGTCGAATGTCGGATAGTTCGCCATCGCGAGGATTTCTCCCGTCGCCGGATCCATAACAATTGCCTTGCCCGCTTTCGCGTTGGTGGTTTTTACCGCCCGGACCAGGGCCCTCTCTGTTATGTGTTGAATCTCTTTACTCAAAGTGAGAACAACATCCTTCGAAGGCGTTCTTTCAACCGCAGTCTCGGATAACACACGCCCTTCCCGGTCACGTTCTCTGACCATTCTTAGCCTCTCGGCCTTGAGAAACGACTCCTGGGACTTCTCAATTCCGGCCTGGCCGACATCATCGGAATTCGAAAAACCGATCACGTGGGCTGCCAGCGTGCCATTCGGATAATCTCTTTTTTGCTCGCCGATCCACCTGACGCCCAGGGCTAGATCGCCGTTGCTGTCATCTTTATTTTCAAAAACCCTCTTCTTGACCTTTTCAACCTGTTCGTCAGTCAGTTCGCGTGCGAGCCAAACAAATTTCCTTCCCGCAAGTTTTCCCTCATTAATCTGGGACGATATCCTGCTGGCTTTCTTTCCGGTGATTTTCGACACTTCTGAAGAAAGTCCCGCAACATTTTCGACCAAACCGGGGTCCGCTGCCAGAGATTTCACCCTTACACTCATCGCGAGGACGCTCCCGTTGCGGTCATAAACTGACCCTCTAAGCGATTTGGTAACGATGCTGTACGTGGACTGTGCCTCTGACTTGGATTTCCATTTCGAGTGCTCGTTGACCTGTAAGTGGACAAGGCGGACGCTTACTGCACCAATCCAGAAAATGAAAAATGCGACGACTAACATAAATCTTATGAAAGCCGTCTGCATTGAATTGTTTCCTTGGGAGGTTCTTCTTTTTCTGGCCATCTTCACTCCCTAACATTATTAATCAAGTCACTTCCGCTAAGTGCGGCTACCTGGCTTCCGTTCGGTGTGGGCTTCTTGCCGGCTTTTACATTTTTACCGCCGGGATTCCGTTTCTTATCCTTCACGTGAACTTCTTTTCTATTGCTCGATTTGTCGTTCTGATTTGCAGCCGCATAAACGGGCATTGGCTTGGCGTCGCGGGTCGAGGCAGCTTCAATTACTTCGGGAGCGCCTGTTACTACGGTACGAGGCGTGTCAGTGAAACCGATCTTGCGTGCGAGCGTTGCGATTTTCGCAGGACTCGCGGCGCGTTCTTTTGAGATCAACAACTTTCTTTTCTGGTCCCTAAGCTGCTTGATTTTTACCCGCAGCTTTGCGTTGTCCATTGCCACACCGAGCGACGAAAAGTGCTGCTGAGCAGCAGCAAAAAATCCGGCAACGAGCAGCAGGCCGCAAATTAGCGACAAAACACAGTATTTCCAGGGGATCGGATCGCGCTGACGGCGAACTCGGGAACTTCGATTTGTTATTGATCTCTTACGTTTCATAATTAGGCAAGTTTTCTGAGAGCCCTTAGCTTGGCGCTTCGGGATCTTTGGTTGGATTGTTGTTCGGGTTCTGAAGGGGTCACGGGCTTTCGTGTAATGATTTCAACCATTTTCGAAGAGCCGCAAACGCATTCAGGAAATCCGCGGGGACAAAAACACCTTCCTGCAAGGTTCTGAAATGTTCGCTTAACGATCCGGTCCTCAAGTGAGTGAAACGAGATGACAACCATCCTACCGTCCGGCCTTAAGAGACCAACTGCGTCCCTCAAAAAGCCTTCCAGGATCTCCAACTCGCTGTTTACCGCTATTCTTAATGCTTGAAACGTCTTGGTTGCGGGGTGCACTTTCTCGTTTCTCTTGCGCGGCACCGCACCTCTTACGAGGTTTGCGAGTTGCGTGGTAGTTTCGACCGGCTTTCCTTTCTCTCTCGCGGCGACAATGCGCCTCGCGATTCTTCTTGAGCGACGTTCTTCACCGTATTTGTAAATCAAATCGGCAATATCTTTTTCCGAAAGTCGTTCAAGCAGGTCCGCCGCGGTTTCATCATCCGAATCCGGATTCATACGCATGTCGAGTGGAGCGTCAAAGCGGAAACTAAATCCCCGCTCCTTACTATCCAACTGCATCGACGAAACTCCAAGATCGGCAACCAATCCTTCGATGGATGCAATACCCCGGGTTTCAAGCTCTTCCTTTAAAGAGGAGAAGTTGGCGTTGACCGGTTCGAACCGTTCTCCATAGCCTGACAGTCTTTTTGTAGCGATCTCGATCGCTGCGGGATCACGGTCGAATCCTATGACTCTTGTTTGCTCTGACGATTCAAGAATCGCTTCGGTATGACCACCGGAGCCCAGTGT
>JABDKD010000063.1 GCA_013003215.1 Pyrinomonadaceae bacterium | reverse complement strand
TGAACGAAGCAGGCGGTGACAATCTTGTGAAGCGCTTTGCATTTAGATCTGCACCACCAGCTGAAACCCTAAATCGAGGATGCCCTTCCTCGGCCTCCGCAACAAATCTCCCCTTGATTGACACATTTGAACCATTGACACGACACAAGATCGGACCGCATTCGTAACTTCCCTGCCACCAGGAGGCGACCGGTGACTCGATCAGAACAATGTCGTCAGTTTCGAAAAACGGTATCTCAATGGCAGGTACTTTCGTTTTTCCAATAGTCAGATTTAATATCCGATCCTCAATAAACCCGGCAAACCTTTCGACCCTCGACACGTCATCTGAACTGCTCTTTTCATATCGAGCATTCAGCTTACTCAGGGTCTCAGGTCCCAAAAACAGCTTTAACTGCCCAGTCTCACCCCCCAACGTAATCTCGCAGTCGAGTCTTAAGATGCGATCTGGTAACTGGTTTATATCGATAGCGGTTTCGGCACCCACCAAACGAATCGTCCCCGATATCCCTTTGTTAAGCCCCGACAACACTGTCGCCGCAACGTACTCGCAAATCGCTTGCTCGATGGTAGAAAGAGACCGTGTAGATTCGAACTCCCCATTCCCCTGGCCAAGCAATCGAGCAACAACCTGCTTCGCTAAATCGGTCGAGATCTCAATCACGCCTGCATTCCCGTTCAGTTCAAGGACCAGGAAAAGACTCTTTCGGAAACTCCCGCCAGACAATGCCTCTTTCGCATCCATGTCCTCAAAAGCAACTATCTCAAACTTCCCGGGACCAGCTCCGGGAAAGAGTTTACTTAGAGAGGGCAAACCATAATTCGCAACCTTTTCATCGATCCAGTCGGGGTATCGGGGCGTTTCACTTTCAGATGCTTCGCCATAGCTGACAGTTTCCAATCCTGCCGACCAATCCCGGGATACCCTTTCCGGCAAAGGAACCGCTCTAACACTTTCCAACGCGAATCCTTCTTCCCCCTCTTTTTCTGAGTGTCTCTCAAAAATATCGACGGCAAACGGGTCCCGCGTTTCAGCAGGTTGATCCCGGCGCTCTTCCTGTGAGTTTTTCGTTTTCATCTAGCCCTGTGAAAAGGTACCGATCTGACTAATCGTATAATCCTGCATAACCAACAGTTCATCTAACACATCGAGCATTCGAGCGCTCTTTCCGAGCTCGCCGATTGCGCGATTCAAATCCGATTCACTTAATTCCATCGGTGAGGCAACAGCTTCGAGAAAACTCTCTTCATCAGAATTCTCTCCTTGATTGTGCTGCTCCCGTTCTTCGCGAAGAAACCTTGCAAGCCGTTTCATCCTTTTCCTTTGACGAGCGAGCATGTTGCGCATAATGGTGCGGCGCATTGTTGGGGTCAAATGCCTCAAAAAGTCGTTGTTGCCCGGGGGTGCAACGAGTGCCCCAAGCATCGTTGGCTTTAAGTCCAAACCTAGAAGCCGCTCAGTGGCCGAGGCTCCTCCCAAACTGCTAAGCCTTTGAGCCGCCTCAAGTTGCGAGGCCTCTTTACCTTTCACGGCTTCGTTTCGAACTCCATCTCCGGAGCGAACCTCTGCTTGAGGACGCTGCGCTTCGTCCGGCTGTCCGACCGGCTTTCCGGTTCCCGACGTTGTGCCAGAGACTGCCTTCTGTACACCGGGCACATCCCTATCGGCAACCTTCCCGTCTGTAAGGTTCTTTACCTCGGCGCCGTTTCTCAAAACATTTCTTACTTCAGCCATTTGCTACTCCAAGACTAACACCCGGTACGGTCTGGGCTTTTGACTCGCTGTAAACCCATCGCAAAATCACAGCGACTGCCTCGTACAATTCTTCCGGAATCTCCTCTTCGATTTCCAACTCAAACAAAGCCCTCGCAAGCGGAATATCACGCGTTACGGGAACCGCAGCCTCGCGCGCCAGTTTTCGAATCTGGGCCGCCATCAGATCCGCGCCTTTGGCCACTATCTTCGGCGCGCCATTTTCTGATTTATCGTATTTGAGAGCGACAGCGATATGCGTCGGGTTTGCAACTACTACATCAGCACTGCGGATCCCGGAAATAAGTCCTTGCTCTAGGAGCTCCCGATGCAGCGCCCGCCTTTGGGATTTGATCAAAGGATTTCCTTCGGTTTCCTTAAACTCTTCTTTTACCTCGTGCTTCGTCATCTTCAAATCCCGGCGATGAAGATATCCTTGCAGAAAGAAATCGACAACGCCAAGGATAAGAAAGACGATTCCTATCTTGAATCCAATTTCAACTACCAGCCTGAATGCAAACGATATCCCGACCTCAATCGGTTTTGCACTCAATAAGATTATGTCTTCCCTCGCAAACCAGAGCACCCAGCCGGCAACGAACGCCGTCACAGTCATCTTGATAGCAGTCTTCGTCAATTCCGCGTATGGACGCAGTTTTAGGAATTTGTTCTTGAAACCATCAGCCGGATTCAGCTTCGAAAATTTCGGCTTTATAACTTCCGGAGCGAAGATGGAACCTACCTGCAGATAATTGACCAAGAACGCAAAAACCCATACAGCGAGAAAAAGAGGCGCGAGTATCATCGCAAAACTCATCAAGCCGGCTAGAGATGCTTCAGATACTGCTTTTTCACTTATTGGTCCGCTAAACGAAGCGGCTGATACGAATTGGTCTTTGATGGAATGGAATGCGAATCCGGCAACCTGCTCACCCACAAGCCATAGCACACCGACAGCTACCAGGAGCAATAACGCAGAGGACAAATCCTGGCTTTTCGCGACCTGCCCCTTTTTCCGGGAGTCCCTTAAGCGTTTTTGGGTCGGCTGTTCGGTCTTTTCGCCGGCACCTTGTGACATGTACTATCTCAGGCTTCCTTTAAGCGCTGGAGGATGCCCAATAATTTTTTATGCATGAATGGATCGCGCGCAATAAACTCGCTTATATCATCAGCGACCTTCTTGCCCTGCTCAGACTCTAGAAACTCCTCGGTTAAGCGTGACTTAACCAAAAATCCCGCAGATTCCTTTACCGCTCCAAATGCGCCTTCAGGCGTATCGAGCTGAGCGTCGGAGGCGATACTTCCAAGCGCCGAACGTTCGGTGCTTCCCGAATCGGAAGTTCGCCCCACCTGCTCCATTTGCCCTTCTAAATCGGCGAGCGCGGATTCAAAGCTTCCTTCCGCCTTGTCCGTTCGCTTTGACTCCTTGCTCCCCAAGGGCTCAAGCGGTTCTGCACCGCTTGTAAAAGGTGATCCTGTTTTCTTTACAGACATCCTTAGTTTGCCTACTGATTTTAGAGTGAGAAGATTTTACATTTTTCCCATCGAAATTGCCATCTTTTTTCCCTTAACATGTCATTTCCAATGACTTACGGGCCGAGCCATCACAGTTTCTTGCTCTCCTTTTCAACTATAAATCCGCCGTAATGGACCGGCCCGCGCTGTCAGTAATGCTCTAAACGCCTCATTACCGTCTGCTGTCATTTCAAATCACGTTTGAACTTCAATGAACAGTAACGCAAGTTTATTGCACCAAAAGAATTATCGACGTAATTCCGAAAGAGTTTCCTGATTTTGTGATTTTTTTAGGCAGGGATGCGTTTAATACGATTATCAGGCGAGTGAGTACGTTCAGTCAGAAACTATAGATTCCAGAGCCGCATAAGTTTCATCAAAACCGCTCTTCTCGTGGATATCCTGTCTCAAAAACCGGTTGACCGATTCGATTTTCGAAATCGCGTAGTCTGTTCTTTTATCACTTCCGGCCTTATATGCCCCGATAAGAATCAGGTCCTTTTGCTTTTCGTAAGTGGCAATAATGTCCCGTAACTTGTTTGCGAGCGCGGTGTGTTCGTTTCCCGCCACGGTATTCATTACTCTCGAAATCGAATGTCCTACATCAATCGCAGGGTAGTGTCCCTGTGAGGCAAGATCTCTCGATAGAACGACGTGGCCGTCAAGTATAGAGCGGGTTTCATCCGCAATTGGCTCGGTCATGTCGTCACCCTCTACCAGGACGGTGTAAAACGCGGTAATCGATCCCTTTTCAGAGTTACCTGTTCGTTCCAGAAGCCTTGGAAGCTCGCTAAACACTGACGGTGGAAATCCGGCCCTGGCCGGCGGCTCACCTGCTGCAAGCCCAACTTCCCTAAGTGCCCTGGCAAACCGCGTCACTGAATCCATCATCAACAAGACTCTTTTGCCTTGATCCCGAAAATGCTCGGCCACCGCAGTTGCCACATATGCCGCCTTCATTCTGATCAGTGACGGCTCATTAGAAGTGGCAACAACGACTACTGATCGTGCTAGACCCTCTTCACCCAAGTCGTGTTCGAGAAAGTCCCGGACTTCACGCCCCCTTTCACCAATCAGGGCGATCACATTTACATCTGCTTCGCTGTTCCGGGCCAACATCCCGAGGGTTGTGGATTTGCCGACGCCGGCAGCCGAGAAAATTCCAACACGCTGCCCCTCTCCGACCGTCAGCAGACCATCGAAGGCCCTAATGTTAGTTTTAAGAGGGGTCAGAACGCGTTTGCGCTTCAGCGCATCAGGCGGCTGCGACATAACAGAGCGTTCAGTAAGATTCCTTGGTGCCGGCAATCCATCAGCCGGCTCGCCCAGGCCGCCTACCACTCGCCCAAGCAATTCATCTCCGACCTTTATCGACAACGAAGAACCGGTTGGCACGACCTCAGCGCCCATTGCGACATCCGATACCTCGCCCAACGGCATTAGGATGACTTCGCTACCGCGAAATCCGACAACCTCAGCCCTCAACGAATGCGATCTGTGGGGAGAATGTATCAGACACACCTCACCGACCCTCGCACCGGGAACCGAAGCCCGTATCAACAACCCGACGAGTTCCGTCACCCTTCCTCTGACCTCAACGGAGGAAATCCAGTCTACAGACTCGATGTAAGGGTTTAAGTCAATCATTCCTCGGAGTACGTTTTTCACCTTCCGCTTTTGAGAGTAACGCAGTTTCCAGCACACGGAACTGAGTTTCCAACCTCGCATCTACCGTTCCAACTTCGCTTTCGATGAGGCATCCGCCCTCGCCGACCCTCGGGTCCGCAGAAATGTCGATAAATTTTGCCCTCGAAAAGGACCTGAATCTCTCAATCTCCTTCTTTGCCACCGCGAGATCGCTGGGATTTACCCTGATGAGAAGGTTTTCCCTCTGCCGGGCGTTCTCGAGCGCATTAGTTATTATGTCCGCGACCGCCTCGCGATCATTCCGCAATTCCCTACCGAGAATTTTCTCAGCCAGTTTTACCGAAAGACGTAAAATGTCCTGTTCAGCGTTCTGCAGTGCTTTTTCACGAATCTCAATTGATGCCAAAACGTGGTGCTGGTACTCAGCCAACGCAGCTTCGCCTCCCTTCTTCAGCGCACCCGCATATGCTTTTTCAGCGGCTTCCTCCGCCTCTCTGGCCACTTTCTCCGCGTATGAATCTGCAGCGGCACGGATCTGTCTTGCTTCTGCTTCAGCGGCAAGAGTCCGGTGCTTGAGTACCGTTCGACGGGAATTCTCCGCAGACTTAAGAATGTTTGTCGCAACTCCCTTTTTCGTCATTCGCCACCTCCGGCGTTTTCATCGAAAAGCTGCCTGATCTCAATTGAGACTCGATCTGAGTTCCCCGTTGCGCTCTTCTTTCCCTCTACAAACTCGTTCAGTTCCTCGCCCAGATGTAACGGCAACTTCTGAACCGTATATAATAGCGCTGCCGCTGATCTGTGACGAAAAACCTCCGCGAGCAATAAAAGTCCCAACCTCCGAACAGCGCCGTCATCAATCTTCTTTAATCCGAATATCCGCCCAATTCGTTCCTCTGAATCGCGAACACGTTCGATTTCGATATCCTTCATATCCGCGATCGCCGAGCCGATCTCTTTCGCCGTTGATTCCTCAAACCCTTTTAAAAACGCGGCGAGTTTTTCGATCTTTTCGATTCCCCTGCAAAAAATGGCTGTTTCCCTGAGCCCCAGTTGCCAAATAAGTCCCTCAAGTTCATCCCCCGACAGCTGGTCTATTCCCTCCGGCTTAATCAGATCTTCAAAAGCTACAAAGCCGGACAAAAACTCCTCTCTTACGATCTCGACAATCTTATTATCGGCAGTGTATTCGTCAACGTTTTCCGACGAGGCCTCAAATTCAAGAAGTTCTACCACTTTCCGGGAAATCTCTCCCGGGAGGTGGGCGATAATTATTCTTCGAATACTGTTGGGCTCCTGGCGCAAACGCCTGCTTACCTGCTCAGGGTGAATACTTGGATCCAGGCGCTTTGTACGCCCCCTTCGCCGCAGCCGCTCTCGCCAAAGAGCGAGCCACACGCGCTGTTTCTCAGGGGCGAGTGCATCGAAACTGATCGCTCTTTTCTCAAGGGCCTCAATAGCCTCATTTCCCAGCGCGGACATTTCCTCGCGCAATTCTGAACCTTCACCTGATTCAGCGGAGAAGAGGTTTGTCATCGCAAAGAACGCATCCAGTTTTGCTTCGCGGCTAAGTTCCATAAGCTTCAATCATTCTCTTGGGCTTCCCCTTCAATCTGTTCACTTACATTCCCCGATTCCAGTTCTGACAACTCTTCTTCGGTCAAACCCTCAACCCTGGAACTGTCATACAGCTCATCGCCGGCTGTTCTTTTGCGAATCGCCCATGCAAGGGCAACAAACAACAAAATCGTCGTGAATCCTATCCCCACAACCCAGAGAATTCTCCGAAGATTTCGTCCGCGGTCAATATCAGGCAGCGGCCTTGGCGGAGATTTCGTGAGAGTAACAAAAACCTTGTCAGGTTTTAGTCCCGGAACGCCGCCGGCAACCATCCTGCCGATCTGATCCACGTTTAGTCCGAACTTCTCTGACTTGTGCTTCACCAGCACTGTGGCTGATGCCGGATAGGGATCAAGCGAAAGCGACTTATCCTCCGGTTGGACGAGGTTTACATCGACGCACGTCACACCCGGGAAATTGCGTAACTGTGACTCGATATTGATCTTTATACGTCTAAGTTCTCTTGCTTTCTCAACTTCGAGCGACGAAACCAGTCCGCTGCTTTCAACGGGCGGTGGAACAGGCTGTGGCAAACAATGATCATCCATCAGTTGAATTGCAGCCTTGAATTCGTCCTCTCCTCCGGCTACTACTATCTCGTAAGAACGTTCATCGCCGTTAGCAACTTCTCTTTTGCTAGCACTCAATCCACTTGCAAGGAGGACGTCGAGAATTCTATTTGCCTCGGTTTCCTCCTTAACCGTTTGAACCTTCTGTTCTGAACAGCCCGACAGAAACGCCAGACCCAACATCAATAGGAGAACCGCCAGACTTCGAACAGAAAACTGTTTCATGTTGAGCATCATAGATTTTCCAATGGCAACGGTGGACCTGGCAGCTCTTCGTATTCATGCTCGAACTGGGCAAAATCGGGCGAATTCTCAGCTGCCCTCATGCTGATTCGTCCAATCGGCTGAACATTCAGCTCAGGCGTCAACTCCTGATAAGAAAGAACCGGGAGGTTTGGAAACTCGATTTCGACCATCTTTCTGACAAACCGGCGAAGATCCATGTCGGTGACGACAAGAGGCTCCTGAGCCGTCGGGGGAAGATTCGCAATTTCTCCTCTTATCGCGTCCAAAATATCATTCGCGATTGCCGGATCCAGTGAAAGAAACGAACCCGTTGAAGTACGTCGCACCGCCGCCCGGATCACATCTTCGATCTCGGGATCAAGCAGATGCACGAATAGAGTATCCCTGCCGCCTGTATACCGAAAAGAAATATATCGGCGCATGCTTGCCCGTACGTGTTCAGTCAACATGACCGGGTCTTTTTCTATTCGGCCCCATTCGCTCAGCGCGTCCAGAATTGACTTCGTATCGCGTATCGATATCCCCTCCTGAACCAGCCTTTGCAAAACATCGGTGAACTGGTGGATTGTCACAACATTGGGAACGACCTCTTCCACGAGCTTCGGCATTCCCTGTTGTATGAAATCAAGATACCCCTGCGCTTCCTGAATCCCCAGGAAATCATGAGCATATTTCTTCATAACACGTGACAGGTGCAGAATTATCACATCGGATGGCTCCCAGACTTTTAATCCTGCTGTCTCTGCGAGGCTCCTTTGATCAGCCGGAATCCATGCTCCCGGGCTCAAATCAGCCGGGTTGAGAACGTTTTCGCCTTTGAGTCCAAAAACTTCAATGTTTTCGGCGGAATCATTAACGTAAACACAATCGGATTTAATTGAGCCGTTGCCGACCGGTACCTCTTTCACTGCAATATAGTATTCGTTTTCACCCAATGGCGCGTCTCCGCCGATATAGCAGTACGGGACCATCACCCCCAGGTCATAGTAGAGCGCAGACCTGAGTTTCGGGATCTCCGCCCGAAATGCTGAGCCCGGCCCCGTGTCCTTGTCTATCAGGTGATTCAAATGACTGCTGACGACAACCGCCATCGGCACTGTGTAACTCATCTCGATCTCATCTGTTTCGCCCGAGCCAAGCACCCCTTGCGTTGAATCGGCAATACGACTCGCTTCGAGTTGCTGCGCGCGGCGCCTCAACAGATAGCCCGCACCAAGAGCCGAAAGACCCACAGGTACAAAAAAGAGATTTAATGGGGTAAGAAGGAGCATGACACCGCCGGTAATAAACAACGGCTTGGGATTCGTGAAGAGCTGGTCTGCGATGTCCCCGCCGACATTTGTTATCGAATCCCGCGAAGAGACCCTCGTAACCACGATTCCCGCTGAAAGCGTGATCAGAAGAGAGGAGATGATCGCTGCCAAACCGTCTCCAAACGTCAGGATCGTATATTTTTCTGCTGCCTTAGCGGGAGAAAGGCCTCCCATGATTCCTATCATCAGGCCGGCGCTGATATTAACTACAGCAATGATTATCGTCGCGATCGAATCACCCTTGACGAACTTCATTGCACCGTCCATGGCTCCATGCAACTGCGATTCGCGAGCAAGCTCTTCCCGCATTTCAAGTGCTTTTTTCTGGTCTATGAGCCCAGAACGTAGATCCGCATCAATCGCCATCTGTTTACCGGGCATCGCGTCCAGCGTAAAACGGGCCGCTACTTCTGCAACTCGCTCTGACCCCTTACCAACGACCAGAAACTGGACCACGAGGATGATTATGAACATCACCGCACCGGTAATTATGTTGCCCTGAGCTGTAACTTCTCCCAGCGCCTTGACGACCTCGCCCGCATATCCGTTGGAGAGAATGCTCCTCGTAATCGACACACTGATAGCAAGACGAAATATCGTCGATAGCAAAAGAAGCGTCGGATAGGAAGTTAACTGAACAGGCGAGTTTATGAACAGCGCTGTTACCAGGACAGTTATCGAGAATGCGAGGTTTACTAAAACAAGAAGCGACAGCATCCAGGGCTGCAGCGGGATAAACAATGTTCCTACAATCAGAAGGAGTCCGACCGGCAGGAGAAGATCCTTGTAACTGGACAGCAATCCGTTAAGATTGCCGCCGCCCAGTTTATCCCAGTAGTTACCGGAGTTTTGAGGAACACCGCTCGTCGCCATTCGTTTTCCCGCAATCAACTAAACCAATTCTAAAACAAAGAAAATTATTGCTGCCGTAACAATGGTGCCGAACGCCATCACAAGCAATTCCAGCATTGTGTAGTAACCAAAGATCAGCCGGGGAGCTCCATCGGTTATGCCACGCGCATGCCCCGCTCCTCTCGGTCTCTTGCTGGGCGGGCGGGCTTCTTTAGACTCCGAAACTGGTTCAGGAAGCTCTTCCGGAAGAATTGAACTCAGGGCGAGGAGAGAAACCGGCTCATGAAAACTAATCGATATATCAATTTCGGCGGAATCGAAATCATCGACAAGAACCAACTTGTCCTCATTCTTAAGCCGCTCAGGCTTCGCCAGTTTTTCACCGTTAAGCAGTGAACTCTGTTCGGTTGACGGATAAACAACAACACCGCTCCAATCCTTATTTGCACGACAAAACACCTCGTCGAGTTCACTTTCTTCCGGCGCGATCGTAACCGATCCCAACTTCGTTCCGATCCAAACCTGTTCGTCAACGAAAGGAACTCTCTCGGTAACGCCATCCTCATCGCTGAGATGAAAATAAAATGTATCTTCATCTCTTAATTCGGTAAGTACCTTGGAAAAATCTTTGTGTTCTTTCTTGCCCTTTCCTGTCTCCGACGATTCAGCATTCCCTTTTACGATGTCTTCAGATCCTGACGCACTCCCGACAGCAGCAACTCTTGCACGTTCTGGTTCTCCGGAGAATTCAGCATTGGCTTTTGGAGCCTCTTCAACAGCTCCTGGAGAGGTATCCAGTTCCACGACGTAGGCGCCAACCGAAATCTCGTCACCAGGCTTTAAGGAGCGTCTCGCTCCGGGCTTTATCCCGGTGCCGTTTAATTTTGTTCCATCGGCACGATTGATCAATACAATCCCGCCGTTTTCCTCTATTACGACAAATTGTTCAGGCGAGACTCCTCCACCGGACAACTCGATTGCAGAACCGGGATCACTTCCAACAGAAAGCATGGCTTCGGGAGTCAGGTCTTGAGAAATCAAAACCGAAGAATCCCCACGCTTTTTCAATGTCAGGACACTATTCATCAAAAAAAGGGCGGAATGGCACGATATCTTATTCTATCACAAAGAGTTAGAAAAACTTGGCCGAACCTGCGCAGACACGGGTCCCGCCTCGCAAAATACCCGAATCGGCAACAGATCGAAAAAAAGTCCTTGTCTTTTTCAGGTTCTTATATTTAAAGTGTTTCTAATCATGCCAAAAAAGTCAACGGATTTTCTCACGCACGGAACCAAAGAGAATTTGGATGAAGATTCAGCCGCCGAGCTT
>JABDKD010000056.1 GCA_013003215.1 Pyrinomonadaceae bacterium | reverse complement strand
CTTCGATACCTTGACGAAGCGGAGGATGTTGCCCGCCGCAACAGCTTTTCCAGACTTCTCTTTGATATCGAAAGCGAGCGCGGAACCGTTTATATTTTCAAGGCCGATATCGAGAACGCAAGAAGGCATTGTAATGAGGCGCTGAAATTGGCGGAAGAAAGCAAGATCACATTGGATATTATGCGGGCACATCTTCTGATGGCAAATTTCTTTTCCCAGTTCCACTTGATCGACGAGTTGTCTTGGGCAAAGTCCGCGGAGCACCTCTCAAAAGCTGAGAACTTTTTCGAAAATGGCAGGTATCAGCAGGATCTTATGATTTTGTTGAGCATCCGCAGAAGAGATCTGACCGCACAGGGAAAACCGAATGAGGCCTTGAAGATCGCCCGGCGACTGGAAAAAGAAGCAACTAGGGCTGAGGATAATCTGACCTTGGCCCGAGCGAAGAAGGACATCGGCACCAACCTTGCGCTTCTCGACCAGCTTCCCGAGGCAATGAAAGTGCTCTACGAAAGTTATTCAGTTTACAACTCGTTAAACAAACCGCTTGAAGCTGGTTATAGCCTCCTAGCCTATGGCGACGCGGCGCTTCAAATGGGAGATTTCGAAAAGGCAAGATCAACGCTCGAGATCGCTAAAGGAATTGCCCAGGAAGCAACAAAATGGCTTCCGCCCCGTGTCGACTTGTTCGAAGCCCGTATCCTGACCGCTGAGCAAGAGTTTGAAGACATGATCGTCTTGGCACGACGAATGATCGCAGAGGACAAGTCCACGCAGATGCCGTCCACGTTCGAAGCAAGGGCGATGCTGGCGCTTGCGCTGACGCATACGGGCCGCAAGTCGGAGGGTCTCAGAGAAATCCAGTCACTTTTCTCAAACAAACTTCCGGGAAGAGACGATCCGGAGGCGGCTGTTGCCTTATACCTTTTGTACTCTGAAGTTCTTTTGGAGAATGGAAAAACTGAAAAGGCGGAGAAGCAGGCTGTCCTGGCGCTGGATATTCTGAAGACATTGAATAAACCGAGTATGGAGTGGAAGGCCTACGTTCTTCAATCTCGTGCCCAAGATCAGCTCGGAAATGCTGGCGAGTCAAAAAGGCTTGCCGCAAAAGCCGATATGCTCTTTTCAGGACTTTCTGAAAAATGGGGAAAGAAAACCTTCGAGAATTACTCTTCCTCTCAAACGACACAACATTTTCGAAACGCTCCGCGCGGCTGGTAATAAGGTCGTTATCGAAGCTAGCCGATCTTCTATCCATCCCTGCTATCGGATGTTATGCGCAATATCAGCGGGGCATTCGTAGCCAAGAAATCCTACTGAGCAAATAGTAATCCGCTTTAGTCCCGATCACAGGTGATTGAAACAGACTTATTTAAGAAGCAAGCACGAACTGACTCGCAGGTATTTAGACGTCCGTATTTTATTGGCCTGTTGGTGCCGCTGGTGTCGATTGGCGTCGCCCCATCCCGAAGTCTTTGCGCAACCCCAGAAGCGGATTCGCCGTCACAAACAATATTTATTAACGCCGCAGCTCCACTAACCAACCCGGTAGCGGCTGACGTTCCTCCAAAAATTCCGGTCGGAGTCGCATTGTATTCTCCTGGCGCAGCCAGGTCGATTGTATCTTCTCCGAAGCTAGAATCAGAAAGCACTATGTCGCCCATCGACGCTGCCGCCACGCCAATCACGATATCGTTGCTGATAGTAGCAGGACGATAGTGGTTACCGCTAGCCACACTCAAATCCCTTCCGTACCCTGCTGACCCGACCATAAGAATCCCCAACATGCGCATTTCGTTGACTGCAAAGATCTCAATGTTAGAGGGCTCCCGGAATCCGAAGCTATTATTGACGATATTAATCGGCTCGTCGGGATTGGTCAGATTTATGTTTATGATTGCATCCCAAGCCGCAATCGCGTGCGATGCACAAGTAACCGGGGGCGATATTATCTTGATCGGAAAGATTTTGATTCGTGAGTATCTTGTGAGCTGCCCATCCGAGAGCTGGCCTTTCAAGACCATATTAGCAACGTCCGTTCCATGTTCAAGGTCTTCGGTACCTGGCTTACAAACCTCATTTGTGCTCCCCGCCCTGAGATTCAATCCTTCAGTCGGGCCGCGAGCAGGGGGATCACAAGTCGTCGCTTCCGTATTCAAGGTACCAGGCACTGCAAACGCATTCTTAGGACTCCAACTTACCGCTTTATAGGTATTCTCCAGTTCCACCAAATCCGTTCCCGAATCGACCACTGCAACCCTAACGGTTCCAGGAAACACACTAGAATGATTGCCCAAAACTTTCCAAGCTTGCTGCGTGCCGGTCCTTTGGATATCCCAGTTTCCATTGAATCCGCTTGAAATGCCGCGACCAGGTCTTTGGTTGGATTCTACAACAAGGTTCCGGTCCGGCAGTGGGGCACCTACCGTATCGAATCCGATCTCGTTGAGCCTTCTTCTCAAGACCAGATGAAATCTGGCTGACGACTCCTGCCCTTTCGCGGGCTTTTCAATCGCGAGTAAGATCTTGGTCCCAAATAGCCTTATAAGCTCTATTCGGGGCCTTGAGTTATTACCATCGTGAACTCCTCGATTCAGGGTCTTTTCAATCTTCGCGATTTTAAGATCCACTGTGAAGGGATCCGATCCATCGAATGTATTTGTCCGAAAAACCGCACGGCCGGTCCCGCATAGCTCATCGCCATCAATTTCGTCCGCCAGCGCTGGAGATCGATAACCAACCTGTATCACCAAGAGCAACACTACCGAGACCGCAATTGTGAATCGAATGGTTCTAAAAGACATATGTACCTCCTAGCGGCTAATGAGCGAATGACTCAATGTTTTGTGTCATATAAGCGCAAATAGCTTAATGCCCAAAATGAAGATAAAAATGATAGAGGTCACTTTTTTCTCCAGACTTCCAGGGTTCGTCCTGGTTGCTTCCGGAATGTATTTCCCACTTCACGGCCGAATTCGGACTTCCGGACTCCAATTTATGCCGATTTGTTCTGAAAGAATTCTTTTCGTTTTGAATCACCGTGCCAAGTTCATTTTTTGAAAGAAGCTCGATAACGGCTTCTGATGGCTTCCGCCGGTAGACCAGATCTGGTGAATCTTCTGTCGGCGGACCGCCACCTTTCGGGCCTAACCAAATCAAGAGTTCCGCATTATCTGTTTTCTTAAACTGGAATTTTTCAAATGTGACTTTTCCTTTACCGTTAGAACCCCACTCCGTTAGGACTGCGATGTACTCAATAAACTTCAAATTGGATCTTGAGCCTCTTAATTCATATCTAAACCAGTCTTTATAAGTACCCTCCGATACGGTTCCTGCCGGTCGTACGCGCAACGCTGGGTGAGAATCCATATAGAACGAGTGCCTGCCTGTACCGATCGGTGGCTCATGCCAGTCGCCGGTACCGTGGTCTGTGGAGTCACCAATCGATGCCTCTTCGATAAGCTTTCCGCCTTCCGGAATGTCTGTTGAGGTTTCCGTCGCATTTGTGTTGTCTCGCTTATTACTCTGATTGTTCGTCGTCGTTTCATTTTCAGTATCGTTTTTTGAACCTCCGCCGCCTGGGCAAGCTGTAAATAGCAGAGTGATTAAGAGAATCGAAAGAAAAGTTATGGATCTCATGGTTTGTTCTCCTCGGCCAGCGGACCGTTTCTTACTCTCCCCAAACTAAAAAGGCACCTCGAAGGCGCTCAAAACGCGTCGTCCAAGGTGCTCCACAAAAGGGTGCATTGGGGTGTCATATGTCTACTTT